>CAKRKX010000005.1 GCA_934358675.1 uncultured Agathobacter sp.
CCAAAGATTGCTTCCGAATTGACAGCCTTCTTATTGATATCATCGATTGCTTTCTTGATCTGGGCATTCTGCTTGTCCTGATCCTGCTGCTGGGCATTGCTGCCGGTTCCCTCGCCGCTGGTCTGTTTTGTGTCTAACGCAACCGTTGCCTTCGCGATATTGTTTGAGATGCCGACATTCTCTGTCTGTTCAACTTTTGTTCTTGCTTCTTCTCTTGTTTCTGCAGCTGACGCACTTCCCTGATATGTCATTGCTGCTCCTTTGATTGCTTCAATTCCCATGATGATGACCTCCTGTTTTCATTCATGCAACTTACTATGTTGAACCTGATCCTTTTATCCTAGAAGAAATATCGGAGGGATTCCTATAAAAGTTAACCCTCCGATGAATTTTATCCCATAATATTTTTTAACGCCTCGAAGCTGTCTGCATGCAGTGCCTCTTCGTTCTCTTTCTGGATCTGTAAGTATACTTCCTTACGGTATACCGGCACATCCTTCGGAGCCGAGATACCGATTTTGATCTGATCGCCGCGGATCTCCAGCACGGTGATCTCGATATTGTTGTTGATTACAAGGGCTTCGCCTTTCTTTCTTGTCAATGCCAACATATCTATTCACCTGCCTTTTCTTTCTGGTCTTTCAGAATCTGATATACTTTGTATTTTACCGGATAGTCGTCCTCAACGATAAGCTGGACGCCTTTGTGGGTGTCCATGTTGATGATGAGCGGTGCTTTCAGATTCACGGAAAAATCCTCCACCTTCTTTGGGACGGTTACCGTTACAAGGATATAGGTGTTCTCTTCATTCAATTGTCCGAGCGGTGCGATCATCGCTTCATTTACGTTTGGTTTATAGTCTTCTTTGACTGCCAGCGGCTCCATAACCGGAAATGCGATATCCGTGTCGTCCATGGACTGCAGCCACATGATGGAATTATGCTTCTTCTGCTTCTCCTCGTCGAAAATTAATGCGAACCGGTTCAGGTCCGGGAATCCGATCATGCCTTTTTCCAGGGTTATGATCTTGTCATCTGCGATCTCGATCTCGCCGAAAATTCTTGTTTTTGCCTTCATGGTCTTTTCTCCTCTCGCTCCGCGATGAATTTATGAAAACTCAAAGCCGGCTTGTCCGGGCCGCTGCTCCGCGGCTTTGCCCCCGGCTTTCAATTTTTTACAAATAATCAAGCAATGTCTGCTTTCCAACCTTTGCTGCCGCGGTCAGGCTGGAAGTGTATGCATTGTAAGATGCGGTATAGTCGATAATGATATCCGAGATCTCACGGTCATCATTGCTGGACTTTAACTCCTCAACGGTGGTCTTCTGGTTCTCGACACGGGTCTGTGTCAGATCCAGACGGTTCTGCAAACTACCGATGTTCGTGATCGCATCATTGACATCATTTAAATAGTTATCAAAATTCGTGATGTACTGCTTGTAGGTTTTCTTCAGATTATCGTTTGCATAATCCGCTTCTTTTTGTGCCGCATCAAGATACGTCTGAAGCACCTTCTGCGAATCCGCATCCGCGTAGGAATCACGCTCCATCATCTGCTTGATCTTGTCCACTTTATCATTGGCTTCGATTGCCTTGCTTACGATGTCGATCATCTCGGTCACATCACGTCCGATGCTCGTATCAAATACTTCGCTCGCCTGTGTGTTTGCAGGAAGTGTGATTCCGCTTGAAATCTCGAAGAGGATCTGCTGATTCTCTTTCGTGTATGTGACAGCCTCGTTCATGTCCGGCGTCTTCATTTTACAGTCATAATAGTACTCCGGTCTTGCCTCTCCTGCATCGAACCCGGTCTTGGTATAAGACATGCTGAATTCTGCCTTGGTCTGTGCCATAGTGTGCGCAATGTTCTTGCCAAGCACGAGTTCGCCGGTCTCTTTCAAGAAAATCACAGCGTCTTCGTCAAGCGTTAACGCATCATCTCCATTTGCATTTACCGTTGCGGCGCGCCACTGTTCCTCGTTATCATACACGATGATTTTGCCGTCAGCAGATGCTCCGTTTGCCACGTCTGCTGCGGATACCAGCTCCATCTCGGTCGTGTTGCCGCCCGCTGTGTATGAGAATTTATCAAAAGAATCCACTCCATCATATGCCAGACGAAGGCGGTTGTAGGTATGGGTTCCGACTTCTGTCGTGCATGCCGTATTCGCATCGGCCGGGACATCCGTCTCGCCGAAATAGTAGCGGTGTTCCTGCAGATCCTGATAGGTAAATTTCTGGTCAATATTGTATGTCGTATCCTTCTCGTCCGTCTTAAAGGTCAGCTGGGAAGAGGTACGATATCCCGTAAATACGGTGCGTCCCGCGTAGTCC
Source organism: uncultured Agathobacter sp. (assembly GCA_934358675.1). Classification (GTDB taxonomy): domain Bacteria; phylum Bacillota; class Clostridia; order Lachnospirales; family Lachnospiraceae; genus Roseburia. The sequence continues at coordinate 2,334 of CAKRKX010000005.1, forward strand.
GCATTGCCCTCACTGTAGACCTGATCGCTCATCGCCTGCAGCGACTTCAGGAGGGTGCGGCGGTCATCCGCAGTCAGCGTATCGGTCGAACCGTTCACGCACTGGGTACGGATATCGGTCAGGATTTTCTTCATATTGGTTAATGCCGTCTCGGTCACGTCAAGCCACGCATTGGCATCTGCAATATTATTGTCCAGATACTGCGTGATATGGCTTAAGTTTGTCTGCATGCGCAGCGAACGGATCGCGATAACCGGATCCTCGGAAGGACGGTTGATCTTCTTCTGCGTTGTCATCTGCGTATTGTATTTGTCGACCAGCACCTTGTTGCCGTTGATGTTTGACTTGGTGTTGGAGGTAATCATATTGTTGGTTACACGCATGTGTACTGCCCCCTTTATAAACTTTCCAGATGCTCTTAATTTATGTATCGGCTTATACTCCCGTTTCATTAATCAGTTTGTCGTACATTTCTGACATAACGGAGATCACTTTTGACGCCAGATTGTAGGCATTCTGAAATTTGATCAGATTTAACGCCTCTTCATCCTCATCCACACCGGACACGGAAGTCCTCTGGTTTGCCACAGCCGTCTGAAGATTGTAGTAATTCTTATAGCTGATATTCGTCTTGTCCACATCGACCGTGATATCGGAAAGAAGTGTCTCAAGGAAGGACTCCGCATTGTCGCCGCGGAACATCGTCACATCCTTCTGCAGCTTGAGAAGATTCTCAACGATATCATATTTTGCTTCACCATTGATAATCTCCGATGATGTCGAAAAATAATTCGGGTTCTGGAGGGAGGTTGCATTTACCGCAATGTTTGCCGCCGTGTAGCGGAAGTAACTGTCGTCCCTGGAACCGATCGTATAGGAAGTTCCGTCCGTTGTCACTTTCGCGTCAAAATCACTGGCATCGTATGTAAATCCTGCCTTGGTCTGTCCGACAAAGAATGCTCCCATCGGATTTCCGTCCAGGTCCACGCCTTTCTTCTCGATATCATTAAACATCTTGACAAAATTGCGGACGAATTCGTTAATCTGTGCCTGATAGTACGGTACTCCGAGCGCATCCACGGTATCTCCGCAGACAAGCTGGGAGCCTTCCATCTTCTGCGCGCGTTCCGCCGGAACTTCCTCTGTCAGATTGAATTTGATACTTGTGATGCCATCCGGGCCGATGGTTGCTTCCCAGCTGTCGTAATTGTAATGACGGCTGTTGATCGTGAGAACCCCGTTGTCCGGCAGATTGACCGCGTTCATGTCCGTTGTCGTCGGAAACTTCATCGTAACGCTAGTGCGTGTCACACCGTCCGCATCGGTCGTGTTCTCAACACCATCCACGGTTCCGCTCATATTTTCCGCATTGTTTCCGTCTCTCACGGAAAAAAGCGCCTTAAGGCTTCCCCCTGCGGTACCGGATGTTGCCGCAAAATCCATTCCCGTGTCCGACCAGACGATCGAATACAGACCATCCGCATCGGTCTGGTTGTATTTATAATCCGAAGTGGTACAGTCGAGCGTGCGGTAGTCGTTTCCATCTACAAGAACCTGTCCGTTGATGATCACGCGATAATTGGTGCCACCCAGATTCTGTCCGTATGTATTATGAACTTCATATTCCTGTGTCTCAACATTGACCAGCTCGGAGAGCTGATCGATCAGATTTGCTCTCTGATCACGAAGTTCGTTGGCATGCCCGCCACGCACTTCGATCATATTGATCTCTTTATTCAAAATTGCAACCTTCTGCGAAATCGCATTCACGGTCTCCACGCTGCTCTTGATTTCTTCGTTGGCATCTTCCTGCATCTGTGACAGGCTTGTGGATAACTCATTGAAGTAGGTACACAAGCTCTGCGCCTGATGAATGAACTGGTTACGGACACTGACTTCCTCACCTTTGGTTTTTAACGTATCGAGTCCATTAAACATCTTGGCAAAGATGGTTGTGAATCCGGTCTGGGTATCATCATTCTTCATGACATCCTCAACCTGATACAGATAGTAGAGCTTCTGCTCGTAATATCCCTTGCTGGAGCTGTTCTGCCAATATTTGCTATCGTAATAGAGATTTCTCTCCTGTGTGATCGCAGTGGCAGTAACACCGGTTCCTGTGCTTCCGTAGCGGCTGTACACACGGATCGGATCGGTTGACTGCAGCGTCGTGGTCTGTCTGGTATAGCCCTTCGTCTGCACGTTTGCAATATTGTTTGCTGTGGTATTTACCGATGTCTGAAATGAGGAGAGTGCACTCGCTCCAATATTTAATCCGAAAAATTGTGATGGCATAGGTTACTCCCCCTGTCTTAATCCTGATTACTTCAGTCCCGTTACAATAAGCTCGGTCATCTCATTGACCACATTCATGAACCGGCTCGCCGCATTATATGCGGACTGGAACTTGATCATGTAAGTCAGTTCTTCATCCGATGACACTCCGATCACCTGCTGACGCTTATTGTCAACCGAGCTGACCGTTCCTTCCATCGTCTCGGTCGCCGATTGATAGGTGTTACCGATGATACCAAGCTGCGATACCATCTTGTCATAATATTCCTCAAAGGTACATGGCTTCTGATCGTCCGGACTGAGCACCATGTCCTTCACGTTCCACGCCTCGGCGAGACGGTGTCCGAAATCATAATCCACCGCTCCGTCTGCCGTATAAGCCGGCATCAGTGTAATCTGCTTCTTTAATTCCGAATTGATGGATACCGAACCGATACTGTACATGGTAGAAGTATTGTCCGGATCCTCTTCGTTATAGATATAATAGGTCTTGCCGTCCATTCCGGTCACTTCCGTGTACCGGTCCACACCAACTCTGGTAAAAAGTTCTCTTGGCGGAAGCTTTCCATCCACGCCGCGCGCACAGTTTTCTGCGTCAAGGATCCTGGTTCCTGCCGGATAAACGGTTCCATCCACGGAAATAATCTCCGCATCCGACTCAACATTCGGACAGTAGACATCATTCATCGCTTTCACGATTCTCGAAAAAAGCGTATCAATCTGGGCTTCCACTTCCATTACCGTACTGCCGGAAACCTTCGCATACGCATCGCTTGTTTCAAGATCCGCCGCCACACCATACCGGTCGCCTCTTGCGAGCATCTTGGATTTGATTCCGCCGACATCCGTATTCATCTCGGTAGAAATCTCATCCTCCAGACGGAACACGGATACATATTTCTCATTCGCCGCGTCCGACTGCTGCGGCCAGTAAGGAGTATAGAAACCGGTGCCTTTTGCAGCATTTAACCCAATGTTGTAACAGGTATGGTCATCGATAAAACGTACCCCTTCAAAGTCCACATAACAGAAGCCGGTCGCGTCCTCTGTCACATCCATTCTTCCGTACTGTCCAAGCTCATCCAGCAAAGCGTCTCTCTCGTCGCGCATCGTCATAGCCGTCTCAACGCCGCCCGCCTCTACTTTCTGAATCTTCAGATTCAGCTCATAGACACGGTTTCCAATCTCGTTGACACGATCCACGTCATCTTTAATTTGCTGATTGATATTGGATTGGTAATTTTTGAGATCCGAATAGATCGACTGACTTCTCGTAATCAAAAGTTCCGCTTTCTGCAGAACCAGATTCTGATTCGTAGAGATCGCCGGCTTCGTGGAAAGTTCCTGGAACGCCTGCCAGAGGCTGTTCACGCTCTCCTTAAACTGTTCTCCGTTCAATTCCTGCATCAGATCTTCTACATAGGTAGCGACCTCATACTGCGAAGAATAGAATTCTTTTCTGCCGGCCTCCTGACGATAAGTCTTGTCGAGAAAGATATCTCTTGCATGTGCAACATCACCGATCGACACGCCCAGTCCCGACTGCTGCATGTTGACACGGCTTGTCTGATCTTTGATTTTGATATAATTTTTATCCGCGAAACGAACCTGCTCACGAACATATCCTTTGGTATCAACGTTCGCCAGATTGTTTGCGGTTGTATTCAATGCATTCTGTGCATTCTGGAGACCTGACGCTCCAACATAGAGAGCTCCGAATCCGTTTGCCATACCTTAGTTCCTCCTTGACACATTTCTAGCTCGTAGCATCAAAACCGCCGCCACCCAACAGAGAGCCTGTGTTATAGGCACTCTTATTATAGTTGGCAGTCTCAGGGGCCTGACGAAGGCTTTTGAACAAAGTCATATCGAATTCGTTTAGCTCGATTGCCTGACGGATCAGAATCGCATTCTGGTCGCTCAGACTTTTCATCTGATTGGCTGCTTCAAGCAAGCTATCTCTTGACTCAGTAAGCTGCTTTTGTACATCCGGCTGCGTATCCAACAGAGAGATCAGGCGTGTCACCGTCATCTTTCCGTCGTTTCTGCCAAGTACCACAGCAATATCCTTAAGAATCTGAATCTGCTTATTGCTGCATGCAATCAGCTCGTCTCCGGCCAGCTGTTCCTTCGTTGTAATCGCCTCAAGCGCAGATACATCCGCTGCAATCAGAACATCCTTCTTGCGTTCTTCATAATCAATAAGCGTTGTATAAATCTTCTTTTCTGCTTCAAGTACGTTTACAAGTTCCTCTACTAAACTGGCCAAATTTCAAATCCTCTCTTACTAAATAAGACTGTTGTTATACTTCTCCAACAACTTGCTGGCGAAATCGCCCGGCTCTACAGAATAATTTCCGGAGTCGATCATCGACTTAAGCTGCGCCACCTTGTCTTCCCTAATGTCTGAAGCTTGTGATACTGCACTCTTTGCCACCTGATAATCACGTCCCATCTGCGAGATGGACACCTGATCCCGCGGTGCACTAACGCCCTGCGTCTTCTGTGTTTTGAAGTTGTTCTGTACGCCGTACAGCTGTGCAACCTGGTTATATGCATCAATACGCATAACAGCATCTCCTTTCTTCCTTGAAATCTGTGTAACTTTTGTTACCAGTAAGCTTTCTACATTATCTATCGGTTGTTTGTTCCGAGACTTTAGGGCTGAAATCAAATTTTCTGAATTTGTTGATAAAATATTATGGGATTCATCGGAATATGTCTACTGCTTTTTGCCGCAAAACCTTGACAATGCTCCGCTTCATGCCTTATACTTAAATCTCCGAGTAGCCGGGGTGGTAGCGGTACCTTGAACCAACAATCCGCTATAGTTGGGGTGATATCTCGCAGAGGGTCCAAACGGTGGAGCTGCCCTTGGTAAGTGGCGTTGACGTCTGGGTCTTACGCAATGGGAATCTGTGAACCGGGTCAGGGTAGGAATACAGCAGCCCTAAGCAGACGCTCTCATGTGCCGTAAGGTCGCCTGGAGGGAGTTAACTGCCAAGGTAACGTCTGTCGAATGGATTCGAAGCGGGATACTCGGTTTTAAAATGCTCGATGATATAAGAAATATAGGTTCTTGCCAATCCGGTGAGGATCTATTTTTTTACGTTTGAGGTTTATGAAAATAAACCTTGACATTTCCGGTTTATAGTCGTAAACTCAACTTAAGGTTGGTGGTTATAAACCGTCTGATGTGAAATACAAAGCAACCTGCAGATGATTTGTGACCACGTATTTCAAAAACAAGGATATGGAGGAAATTCATATGGAATACGCAAAATTATGTGACAGTGACTACCGCTTCATGTGTGTGGTCTGGGATCACGCTCCGGTCAATTCCGGAGATCTTGTAAAGCTGTGTCAGGAAGAACTCGGCTGGAAGAAATCTACGACTTACACGGTCGTGCGCAAGATGTGTGAAAAAGGGTACATCACCAACGAGAATGCAACCGTCACGGTTCTGATTCCCAAGGAGCAGGCACAGAGGGAGGAATCACAGTATTTCGTTGACCGCACCTTTGACGGCTCTCTTCCCAGTTTCGTGGCAGCCTTTCTTGGCGGAAAGAAGATTTCCGGTGAAGACGCAAAGAAGCTGAAGAAAATGATTGACGAACATAAAGAAGCCTGACTATGAAAACGATCCACGAACACAAAGAATCTCAGCAATAGAAACAACGAAAACAACGGAAATGATGTATCCTGCAGATGGCACCATGCAAATATATCTGCATCCGATTGTTCAGAAAGGAATGGCTATGTTAAACGAATTAAGTCAAATTTTCCTTACTTTTTTACAAAAAAATATGACCGTAGCGGTCGTAATCATCGCAGTTCTTCTGGCGCGCCTGCTTCTGCGCAGGATGCCAAAGAAATACTCCTATGTTCTTTGGTCACTCGTCGGAATCCGCATGATCTTTGATCTGCCGATTGCCTCAAGGCTCAGTGTATTCAATCTGTTTCGTTCCTTTGCCGGCCGCGCATCGACTGCGGAAACGATGCTGTCCCCAAAAGGTGTAACAAATCCGGTCGGCACCACTGCAGCTTCCGGCGCAATGGGCACAACCGGAACCGCTGCTTCCAATGCGATTTCCGGGAATACAGCCGCAAGTGTTACGGCGCATTCCCTTAGCACAACCCAGATGATCCTTGGAATTCTTGGATGGATCTGGCTGATCGGAGTCGGGCTTTTCGTGGCATATGGTATCTATTCTTATATCAAATGCAGAATGCTTGTGCAGACAGCAGTTCTTGCGAATGATATCGATCTGCCTGTCTCTTCGCGCAGCCACGTATCCGGTCAAAAGGCGCATTGGTTTGCAGGTTCAAACACCACATCTGTCATGCGAAACGGCGACATAACCATATGGGAATGCGACCGGATTCCTTCGCCTTTTGTCCTTGGAATCCTCCGGCCGCGGATTTATATCCCGTTTCGGATGGGCGAGCAGGAACAAGCCTATATTTTAGCACACGAGCAATATCATGTGCGGCGTCTCGATCCGCTTTGGAAGCTGATCGCATTCCTGCTGCTTGCCGTATACTGGTGGAATCCGCTGGTATGGATCGCCTTTTTCTATATGGTACGTGACATGGAGATGAGCTGTGATGAGGCGGTCATTGAGCAGTTTGGCAGCGACATTAAACAAGGCTACAGCAACTCTCTTCTGGAGTTTGCGATGGAGCGTCATCCGTATTCGTTCGCTCCGGTCGCTTTCGGAGAGGGCGATGCAGGAAGGAGGATTAAAAACGTGTTGAATTTTAAGAAACCACAGACCTGGGTTGCGATCATTGTGATCGTCCTGCTTGTGATCGTCGGCATCAGCTGCCTGACGAACGGCAGAGATGCAAAACAGGATACGCAAAACACACAAACCAACAATTCCGAACAGGTTTCCCCGGATACACAGGGCGACCAGCTACAGGGAACGGAAATACAGGAATCAAGCGAACAGACTTCTTCGGAATTGAATAGCACGTCAGACGCTGCTACGGAAGTTTCCGACAAAGTACCGGTAAAAAGCCTGATGAAATGGGCTCTGGCATTCTGCAACCGAGATGTCGTCAGCATCAAGGATCTCGCCGGTGAGAGTGCGTTAGAAGATCTGAAGGATCAGAATCTTCTGGATGACAATGATAACCTCGGCTGGTCCAGTCCGTGGCCGATGGCAGAATTCGATGATGGTAAGGCCGGATATCAGATTACGAATGTAGATGCGGACAAGAATACCGTATCCATTCTGTACTATGCATGGACATCTGATCCACATATAACGGCCTGGGCAGAGACGCTTCACTACGAAGTGACGGATGGAAAGTTAGAGGTGATCAGCGAGGAACTGAAGATGCTCGATGTGATTTCCAGCGGTGCAGAGTTTGAAGCAGCTTATCCAAACGATATTACAGACACTATGATGGATTATCAGACAAACGGTCTTGGCAGAACATTAAGCGACCATGCAATGTCCGCAAACGGAATGAGTCCGGACGGTGAATACAACCTGACGGATCCGGTTGAAGCGGCCCGCTATCTACTGAATCTGCTGCCAAATGATCGTAAGGTGGAAATTACAGCCGACAAAAAGGGGGATCTCGTTGACCTCACGGTTCATTTTACCGAAGATGATGTGACACACACGATAACCATGGAACGCCCTTGGAGCACAGACGGCATATGGGTTGTGCGCCAGATTGATCCACCGATTGCTATCAATATTGCAGAATAAAAAAACATCAAATTTATGTAACCAACTACTCTACACCAAAACAGGAGCGAACCTTACGAGGTTTCGCTCCTGTTTTGCTTGTATGCTTCATTTTAAGTTGGGATATGACTTTTTTAAGCAAAATAAGGTTGGAAAAATGGCAAAAACAGATAGATTTTGGGTTGGAAAAATCACACACGGAGAAGAGCAATGCCCTTCCCCGCGTTCATTGTACCGTATGAATTTTACTGAAGTAATGATAAAATGCCCTGTGTTGACTGATTTGCCTGCGCAAGCATGGATTGTCCCACCTGTGCAAGAATATTATTCTTGCTAAATCCAACCATCTCTTCTGCCATATCGGTGTCACGGATTCTGGACTCTGCAGCAGTGGTGTTTTCTTCTGTGTTCTTGTTTGCCGCATATGCATGCTCCAGACGGTTCTGTGATGCACCGAAGTATGAACGCATTTTGGAGACCTGATCCATGGCGTTGTCTAAGATGCTGAGGTCGGATGGGTTGTAGACTTCGACAGTGCTTGGCTGGGGTTCATCAAGATGGTATTTTGGTTCGAACGTAGTAACAGGTCGTGTTCCTTTCTCATACTCGCCCGGTGAAACCAATGTGCTAGTCGTATGTGGTTCACCATCAATATATCTTGTTTCAACCTTATAAATCGGAGCTTTCTTAAGATAGGTGTATGGTTGTTCCGATTGAACAGCAACATATTCCATATTTTTCATAGCTTCACGATAAGCCTTCATCTTTGATTCATACTCTGCATCATAGACTTTCTCCCGCTTATAGGAATTGATACTATATCCATCAAGCCCCAACGATGCAGTGGACATACTTCTCAATTCCAGTGGAATGGAATCTCCAACAGTGGCACTTCCCTGAATCATAATCGAGGGATTTCCCTTTTGTATTTTTACATAATGTCCATCGTTTACTGTCACATCATATGTATAATGAGATTCAATTCTTCCGGCATTACTAATTGTTTTCGCAGCCGCTTTATTTTGATCAACTATGGTATCTTTATCTCTGTAATCATACACATAAAACATCATCGTTTTACTTAGGTCATTATCACTTGTCACTCGGTCAAAATGGTTATCCATACTTTTTGACAATGAAGTTTTAACACGTTTCGTCAAATCCTCAGCGATTGCTTTGGCCAATGCTTTTACTTCCTTTTTTTGTTCACCAGGATCTGCAACATTATGCAGTGCACTGATCGCACCGATATATCCGCCTCCTTCTGCGGTATATTTTATCTTTCCTTTTTGTAGTTTTCCAGCATCATCTGTATAAAAGCTTTCACATTCAAATGTATTCTCCGAAAGTGAAATTTCATCTGCACTCCTATAATTCCAGCTATCCGAATAGTAAACAACATCATAATTACCAATTTGCCCTGTAAACCGGACAGCATTAAATTTTCCACAGGTTCCACATGGGAATCCTAACTCAGAGCCTAATAAATCATTAAGATTCGTCATTAGTTCATCTACCGTATTAGAATTATCAACCAGACCGCTAAAATCTACTTTACAGGACACATTATCTTTGGAATCGGATGTCCAGCCAGTATAGGTCTTATTTGTAAAATTATTTTTTACAAAATCTGCTAACGCCGGACATTGATTCATTAACAAATCATAATTATCTTTATCATTCTGCTGCATATCAGGTATCACATCGCCAATCCATTCATACCCCTCAGGATGTGATGCATCCTTTGCGCCATAATACACATATAAGTATGTCTCTTCGCCCTTTGTATTTGTATATTTATAGGATTGTGGCATAGAACCGGATGCTGTGACATCCTGTGTAAAATTATTATTGACGTTATAATCGATCTTTTTATCTGTTTTCAGCCAACTAGGGGTTACACGAATCTCTTGTTGATAAGAATGTCTCGTTTCTGTGTAACTTTCGTCCACCCATACCTCCTGTATACCATCAATATCACTCCGTCCATTATTTTTCAGCACATACAACTCATTATATTTCGTTCTCTCCTGAATCTCATTGATTCCATCCAGACAATTGTCAATCTCATCCTGTATACAGGCACGATCCGATTTCGAATTGGTTCCGTTATACGCCTGAATGGAAAGCTGGCGCATTCGCTGAAGAATCGAGGTTACCTCACCCAAAGCACCATCTGCAATCTGGCAAAGGGAAATTCCCTCCTGTATATTTGTGCCACCTTTGTTAAGTCCTCGGATCTGTCTTCGCATCTCCTCCGATATAGAAAGTCCCGCCGCATCATCCGCGCTTCGGTTGATCCGATATCCGGAAGATAGTTTTTCGGACGACTTTGCTTTTTGGTTTGTTGTGATATTCAATTGGCGATTCGTAAATTGTGCCGCTAAATTATGTGCCAATACCTGCATATTCACTCACTCCTAATAGATCTATGTACTAGTCAAAACTTTCTATCTGAAACAGCTTGTTTGCTTCATCAAAGCTTTTTGTCTATGCTTCTATTTAAATTTTATATCGGTATTGCCTCCCAAAACTTTAGCTATAGCTAATAATATTTTGCATTACATCATTATTCTGTCAGAAATAGTACATTAGAATTAAGTCATATTATCTGGAAGGAGAACACTTTCATGACGGATTTGGATTTTAAAACGATTGGCTTAAAAATCAAGAAACGCAGACAGGAGCTTGGCATAACGCAAGAGCATATTGCCAACGCTTTGGATGTAAATCCGTCGCATATCAGCAACATTGAATGTGGTCGTGCAAATCCGTCGCTTACTGCACTTGTTAAAATTGCTAATATTTTGGAATGTAGCGTTGATTACTTTATTGATAGCGAATACACTTACAAAGTTGACAAACACAAAGAAAAAACGTTAGATGACCAAATTATGAACAATCTTAAATATTGTGATGTAGATAAGAAAAACAGAATTTTGAAAATAATTGATTTACTGTAATAGGAGCAGCGCCAATACGTCAAAAAAGGAATCTCGGTCTGAGAAATAAATTTCTCATTGGACTTATAACCCGTTTACTCCGTAAACTTTTTGTTCCAAAAAACAAGCGGTTGACAAGGCTCTACTCTTACACACTTTTTTCACAACCACTTGGTAAAAAATATGGGTGTGCATCTTTATCGTGCACACCCATATAATTCTTAAACCTATTGATTTTACTAGGCTTTCTCTTATCCGAAGTATCTCTCAAGTAAGCCCTTTAATGCCTTGCCATGTCTAGCCTCGTCACGAGCCATCTCATGAACGGTATCATGGATTGCATCAAGGTTATTCTTCTTAGCGCATTTTGCAAGGTCAACCTTACCTGCTGTAGCACCGAACTCACAGTCCACTCTCCAGGCAAGATTATCCTTTGTTGTAGCCTTCATGTTCGGCTCAAGATCCTCACCTAACATCTCTGCGAATTTTGCTGCATGCTCAGCCTCTTCGTAAGCTGCCTTCTCCCAGTAAAGACCGATCTCAGGATATCCCTCACGATGTGCAACGCGTGCCATGCAAAGATACATTCCAACTTCTGAGCACTCGCCCTCGAAGTTTGCCTTCAGCTGATCGAAGATGAATTTCTTATCTTCGTCGCTGATTTCAGGATTATTCTTAACGGTTGAAGCGTATACACCGAACTCATGCTCAGCGGCGAGAGTAAGATCTCCCTCTACCTTCTTGAACTTGTCAGCGCCAACGTGGCATACCGGACACTCTGCCGGTGCTGCTTCTCCTTCATAAATGTAACCACATACTGTACATACCCACTTTGCCATAATTAATGTCCTCCTTAAAATTATTTAACTTGTTTGTTTTCTTGCGCACTCCGGGCACAATCCGGAAAATTGAATCGTATGCTTTTCAATGATCCCGTCAAAATGCTCCGCCGCCAATCGGTTCAGCGCATCCTGCTGCGGCAGCTCCAGATCCATCACACAACCACAACTCCTGCAATCGAAGTGGTAATGTGGCTTCGGATTTCCATCAAAGCGATCCGGACCTCCACTCACCGTAAGCTTCTGAATCTCCCCGAGATCCGCCAAAAGCGACAGATTCCGGTATACGGTTCCTAAGCTGATATTCGGAAACTCATCCTTGATATCCATATAGACCGTTTCCGCGGTTGGATGATCATAACGACCGATCAGGCATTGCTGAATTGCGTCTCTTTGTTTGCTTCGTTTAATCATCGTAACTCCTTAAATCAATAATAAGAACTGTTACTGATATTAATATAGCAGGGAGACACCATTTTGTCAACTATTTTTTATTATCTTTTCTTCTTTTCAATATCTCATACATCTTTTGCAGCCTTTTTTTTTGAGTTGTACAGGCTTTACAGCCTGATTGCTTGCCCTTCTTGAATAACAGAACACTTTCTTGCACTCACTTTGTTTTTTGAATTATAATTTGCTTTTTTCTTCATAAAATAATAACAATCGATAAAAGGAGTTCATCCATTGAAACGATTTGTTACTTATCTGTACGAGTACGACCGAACGATCCGCGGTCGCAACGTCGGTTTCATCCGCAATGACATTCGAAATGACTGCTGCCGGATGGAAATTCATATCCGTGGCTTGGAACGCATCAAGGAAAAAGCGCCCATCTACATCATTGTCCGGGACGGCGACTGTATCGGCATTCCCGCAGGAGAAATCGTCATCTCACAGGGTGTCGGAAATGCCTGCCTTGAATTGCATGGCGATCGAATTGGAAAAACGGATTATTCTGTGAGCAATATTCAGGCCGTCATTGTACGCTATGACGGCGGGAAAATGCTAATGGGATGCTACGTGCAGCATCCGGCAGGGGATCTGCTCAGCGGAACCTTCACAAAGTGGGAAGCTCAGGCCGTTCCTGATCCTCCGACACCTGATCCGGATGCCACGCGGGGCGTAGACGGCGATTCTGACTCTTCACGCCCCGATTTCCAACCAGCACGGGGCGCTGACGGCGATTCTGACTCTTCACGCCCCGATTCTCAATCCACGCGGGGCGTAGACGGCGATTCTGACTCTTCACGCCCCGATTCTCAATCCACGCGGGGCGTAGACGGCGATTCTGACTCTTCACGCCCCGATTTCCAACCAGCACGGGGCGCTGACGGCAATTTTGACTCCTCACGCCCCGATATCCAAACCACGCGGGGCGCTGACGACAATTTTGACTCCACACGCCCCGATATCCAAACCACGCGGGGCGTTGACGGCGATTCCGACTCTTCACGCCCCGATTCTCAACCACCGCGGGGCGTTGACGACAATTTTGACTCTTCACGCCCCACCGAGGACGATTCTCAGAGCGCAGAAGTACACGCAGAAGAAGTCTGCCCCGATTCCGAAGATAAACCACAGCCCCCAACCTACAAACGGATTGCCATCACCGACATCCGCTCCCTTCCATCGCGCAACTGGCATCTGTGCAACAACAGCTTCCTTGTGCATGGCTTTTTCTGCTATCATTATCTTATATTAAAAACAGTAAACGCCCCTGAAGGTGCAAAGATGTATCTCGGAGTACCCGGAATCTTTGCCCAACAGGAGCGCATGATGGCTTTATTATTCGGTTTTAATGATTTTGAGATTGCAACGGACAATATGGTGGAAAAAGGCGATATTCCCGATACAAAATTTTCCTCCGTAGTTCGAAACGACTCGAACGACAAAACAACTTCCGATTCACAACCGTCTGCCGGCGACTTCGGCTACTGGTTGTGCCCGCTCGAAACTTGAAAATCCGAAGGAAGAATACTGTATAGCGCATGGCTCTGCCATGTGCCATGCAGGAAAAGGTAGTCTCGGCTGATTCCTTCAAATACGAATCCGACGCGTTCAAGAAGATGAATACTCGGCGCATTGTCCGGCAATACCCATGCCTGCACGCGATGCAGCTGCAGTTCATAGAAGATCACTTCCAGCACTTTGGACAGGGCTTCCGTTGCATATCCCCTATGATGAACTTCGCTGGAGAATTTGTACCCGATCTCGCAGGAATTCGAAAATCCCCGGATAATATGATGAAAACTGATCGTGCCGATAATACGATTCGGATTCTGTTTTTCATACACATAGAAGCGGAAAAGCGTGCCCTGCACCGCCATATTGTATTCAAACGCGAGGATCTGTTTCTGAAATCCAACCGTGTAGAATCCTTCCGCGCGATCCGGCTCGAATCGTTCAAAAAAATCTTTATCGCGGAGATAGAAATCCAATACCTGATTCGCCTGCACCGGTTTTATGATTTTTAAAAGCAATCGCTCTGTTTCATATTCAAAAAGCATTCTTACTTCCTTCAAGTTCTGATTTATGATATGATAATGAAGCGCCATCCGGTGCATCGTATCATTCAAACAATATTTCCAGGTTCTACAACCGAAGCTTTGCTTCGCCTAATTATATTAGTATATTCAAAGAGGAAAGTCTATGACCGAAGATGAAAAGTTTATGAAAGCTGCGCTCAAGCAGGCGCAGAAAGCATATGCGATCGACGAAGTTCCGATCGGATGCGTGATCGTACAAAACGGACATATTATCGCGCGCGGATACAATCGCCGCAATATCGATAAAAATACATTGGCGCACGCAGAGCTTGTTGCGATCCGCAAAGCCAGCAAAAAAACCGGCGACTGGCGCCTCGAAGACTGCACCATGTACGTGACACTGGAACCTTGCCAGATGTGTGCCGGCGCGATCGTACAGTCGCGTATGAAACGCGTTGTTATCGCTTCCATGAATGCCAAGGCCGGATGTGCCGGATCGGTACTCAATCTGCTACAGATGCAGCAATTCAATCATCAGGTTGAGATCACACAGGGCGTTCTCGAAGAGGAATGTTCACAGATGCTCTCCTCTTTCTTCCGAGAATTGCGTGAACGCAAGAAGCGCGCGACACAATCTGCGGATGCATAGCATGCCCCCAAAATAAAGTCTAAGAATCCCGGAACTTCAACTCCGGGATTTTCCACACACATCAAGTTCCCCGACCTTATTTATAGAGAAACTTTCTTAGCAACTTCTTCACCTTCGCACCGGGTACCGTAATACAGCGGCGCACCGGTCGCATGATGAGCCAGACACGCGACAGGATCCGATACCACAGATCATCCGAAGAAAGCAATTTCCCCTTGCGCACGAATCCGGACATGATTCCGATCACCTGCTCCTTCCTGAGCGGTCCTTCAACCTGAACCTGATTGTCCCCCACCATATAATATCCATCCTCTTTGCAGCGGCAGATTCTATGTAACACAAGAATTCCGGTATCCCTGCGGTACAGCGCAACATCCCCCCTGCGCAGCGGACGATCCGGAAGCGGCGACAGGATCACTTCATCTCTGCCCGGCACAAGAAGCGGATACATGCTGTATCCCTGCGGAAAAAGCTGTATGGTCTGTCCGCTTTTTAACAATGTTTCTATATCCATAAATTCACCCACTACGTTTTTCCTCATTGTAGCATTTTCCCCTATAAAATGCTATACTGAAAGAAATTATGATCACGCAGAAACGGAGTGTAAAGCAATGAAAATTCGAGAGGGATATCAAAAAGTAAATCTGGCGGGCGACACCTATATTATGCCGTACGGACAGAGTGCCGCGGACCGCGCTCATGCACTGAAACTCAACGCAACCAGTGAATTTCTGTGGGATGCCATCGTTGATGGCGCAAACGAGGAACAGTTGGTTACACTCGCGGCAAAAGAATTTGAAGCTACGGAAGAAGATATTCCTGTTCTCCGCAGTGATATCAAACACTTTATCTCGGCATTGGCCGCAAACAGTATCATAAAACTGTCGGATTCGGACACTCCGCATTCCAGCTACGAACCGGCCTATTATAAGATTGGTCCTATGACATTTGCCTACTATGGGCCAAAGGAACTATATGACCAGTATTTCAGGAAATTCGCATGCACACCGGTAGAACATGCAGATCAGGAAGTCTATCTGAAAACCGGAATGCCACGTTACAAGGAAAGCGGAACCATCCTTCTTCGCACCGCAGAATTGCAGTTGTGCGATGCCGGTCCCGTATATCGCTTTTTCTTCCAAAGAAGCTGGGGTATCTATGAGATGACCATCACCAAGGATGGCAGCCTTACGGTGGCATATTGCACACCGGACGCCTTCGACGAAGATCATATGGAACAGGTATTTCACGCGCTGCGCTTCGCATTCCTGCTGCTTGCCCAAAAGCATCATCTGTATGCGCTGCACTCCGCTTCCTTCTTATATAAGGACAAAGCATGGCTTTTCTCGGGTCCGTCGGGAACCGGAAAATCCACTCACACCAATCTGTGGCACGATCTCTATGCGGTTCCTCTGCTCAACGGCGACCTCAACGTGATCGGCATTGAAGACGGCGTTCCGATGGTATACGGGCTGCCATGGTGCGGCACATCCGAAATCAACACCGCGGAGAATCATCCGTTAGGCGGTATTGTTTTCCTGAAAAAAGCGTTAGAAAATCATGTGATCACACCGGAAATCCCGGAACGTGCTTTCATGCTCATGCAACGATTGATCTCTCCGGTCTGGGATGCCTCTATGCTCAAGGAGCAGGCCGCTTTCTGTGAATCCGTAGCGGAGCTTGCACCACTTCTATCGCTTTGCTGCACCAAAGAGAACGAAGCCGCCGAGACTATGAAGCAGGCCATCGACGAACTATAAATGATAAGGAATAGGATATGGCAAACTCACCAAAATACTACATAAAACGAATCAAAGAGGGCGTTCTGCACGAAGTGTGGGAGGAAACCGTCTGGATCTACGAATACGCAAGGCATTATTGGAAGGCTATGATCTTCTACACCCTGCTCGGTTTGACCGGAACCGCGGTCTCGCTGATCTCCAGCATGATCTCCCGCGACATGGTCGATATCATCACCGGACACCAGACCGGGCTTCTGTTAAAAACATTCTGTCTGTACATCGGTTTCTCCATCGGTAATATCGTGCTCAGTCAGATTTCCTCGTACTTTTCGAACAAGATCAGTATCGGCGTGGACAATTCGATCAAGGCGGATATCTTCGAGAAAATGCTTTGCACAGATCTGGAATCAATCCAGAATTATCACACCGGAGATCTTCTGACCCGCTGGAGCTCCGACGCGTCAACGATATCAAACGGTATCTTAAGCTGGATCCCGAACCTGATTATCTATCTGGCGCGTTTTATCAGTACCTTTGCATTGGTATTCTATAATGATCCGATGTTCGCGCTGCTCGCACTCATCGGTATGCCGGTCAGTCTTCTGATGTCGAACCGCATTCTAAAACGCATGCGCAACAATAATCAGAAGAGTGCCGCAATGGGAGCCAAGATGTCCGGCTTCAATCAGGAGGCCTTCTCAAACATTCAGACGATCAAAGCCTTCGACCTGATTCGCCTGTACAGTCAGCGATTGCGCGAACTGCAATCCGAGTATCTGTCGATGCGACTCACTTTCCAGAAATTGTCTATGGCAACTTCGATCATTCTGTCTCTGGTCGGTCTGTTCGTATCTTACAGCTGCTATGCTTTCGGTATCTACCGCGTGTGGAGCGGAGCAATCTCTTACGGAACCATGACGATGTTTCTCTCGCTCTCCAGCTCACTTACCGGCACACTGAATCAGTTGGTATCTCTCGTTCCGACTGCGATCTCCATGACAACCTCTGCCGGACGACTGATGGATATCCTGAATATGCCGAAAGAAGATTTTGATCATACCGAAGAGGTTGATGTCTTCAAGCAGGAGAATTCGAATGACGGTATCAGCCTGCAGATGTCGGACTTCTCCTACGCGTACCACAATGGAACGCAGGTATTCGAACATGCAAACTTTACGGCACGTCCGCATGAAATTGTCGCTCTGGTCGGTCCTTCCGGAGAAGGTAAGACAACGCTGCTTCGACTGATTCTTTCGCTGCTTCATCCGCAGGAAGGGGAATCCTGCCTGTACGGCAATTCCAATGAGAAAACCATTGCACTCACCCCTTCGACCCGAAGATTATTCTCCTATGTTCCGCAGGGAAATACCATGTTCTCCGGAACGATTGCGGAAAATATGCGCAACGTGCAGCCGGAGGCAACCGATGATGAGATCATCGAGGCTCTGAAAGCCTCCTGCGCCTGGGATTTCGTAAAAAAACTTCCGGATGGCATATACAGCAAGGTTGGCGAACGCGGAACCGGATTCTCGGAAGGTCAGGCACAACGTCTTTCCATTGCGCGCGCGTTGCTTCGGCATGCACCGATCCTGCTTCTCGACGAAGCGACCTCCGCATTGGATGTCGCAACAGAACGTCAGGTTCTCAAAAACATCATGAAAGATGATTACCCGCGAACCTGTATCGTGACCACACACCGCCCAACCGTACTCGGCATCTGTAAGGAAGTGTATAAGATCCGCGATATGCGATGCGAGCCTCTGAACCCGGATGAGATCCGCGAGTTGGAGGATTCCTTCTAAGCTTATGATGCCGCCTTTAACCGGTCGGATCTCTTCCCACTATTGAAAATATTAAAAAGGCATAGCCTTTCGACTATGCTCAAAGAAAAAAGCTCCAGCATAACGCCGGAGCTTTATTAATGTCTATTCAGATTAGTTGTACCATGGTGCGTCATCTGGCTTGTAATCCTTCTGCTCCCATGTCGGTCTAAAATCGCCGTTTGGATTAAGCTGGTCATATTTGCCCTTCTTAATCTTGCAGCCATCTCCATCATCCGCGGAACAACCTTCACATCCGCGAACTTCAAGCATCGTACCATTTGAATTTCCCCATGGTTTTCTCCATTCGCCCCTCAAATAAATACTTCCACAAATAGGAACTCCTCCGCTTGCTAAATATACACCTTCGCTCAAATTGTCTACTCGTAAAATGTCTGGCTTCTCATAATGCATCATCATAATCTCACTCTCCATTTCCTAGTATTATCCTTCTCAAATTCTTTACTATATTATAACTTTTGAACTATGAATATGCATTGCCTGATCTTGTTATTTTGTTGCAAACATTGTCACGTTATCTTGCTTCATTTTGTAATTTTCCTGCGCTCATCCTGCGATCGGTCATTGTCTGATTTCTCCAATCTTATATCCGTCTGCCTCAGCGTCCTGTTCATTGGCAAAATAGATCATTTTGCCGCTTGCGCGGTCGATGAGTTTAAAATAGACATCGTAATCCGCTCGTGACAACTTACTGAGCGGAACGGATGCGCGGATCGTTGAGATCTGATCCGTCTCGCTTCCCCCTGCAAGTTCCTGCAGATGATGCGAAACCTGAATGGAATAGCTCTTGCCATCCTCTGTCTTTGGTACAAAAGTCAGACTTGCATCGCAAGCTTTATAAATCGGTGCAAAACCGGAATTAGAAATGTCCAGCCTGATGTAAAGCTTGTCTTTCCAGAATGCATGCTGCATTTCGCATTTTCGCAATACCAGACGATATCCGAGGCGCGCCTGCATATAAGAAAATCCGTCCATTCCATCAAAAACATCATTGGTATGTACCATCGAATTGCGCCACTTCTCCATCACATACAAATCATGATCCTGATTTATATAAGTAATATGCATTTGCTCCATATCACCAATTGCACGATCAATATCATTATATTCATTAACTAAAACCACCTCTCCACCATTCGGGACCGTACGACACAGAGCATCTTGAAAATCAATTTCTTCCTCTCTGGTCCATGCTTTATATTTTCCGGCCTGCTTCCTTGTCTGATCGCCATATGTTCCGCAATCATACACATCTCCGAGCATTCCATCATTATAAAGCCCAAGCCGGTTCTTATATGGTGAATTCTGTTTTAATTTCTCGACGCCGTATGCCTTTGTAATCTTACGCCACTGTACAGGAGTCCTCACTGCAAGATAAGTATCCGAGGTACTAACTGCGGCAAGCTCGGATGCCAATATTCGCAAAGATTTTGTATCTGCAAATTTTGTGTCGTGAATTTCTCCACAATCTCCAACCAACAAACTTTGCAATACAAAAATTGAATCCGCATGCTTTTGCAAAATGGGCTCAAGCTGCTTTATATGACCGACAATAATATCTATATTCGATGGTTCAACTTCCATATTTCTGCCATCCCAGTCGTACAGGAAACGAACAACATAATGCTTATCCTGCTTTGCCAGCCCTTCGAATAATTTTTTTAAATTACGCATTCCTTTATCCGAAATCAATCCATCTCTGTATTCTTGAAGATTAATCTCAACCAATGCTAAGGAAAATCCATCATCCACCCCTTTGCTCAAAATAACTTTTTCCCAATCCGTCGATTCATCGGTGATATAAAATCCCCAAATATAGTAAAATCCTCGATTTGGATTTTTTAATATTCTGGAGGACTCTGTAAATGTCACTGTTTGAGCCGACAAATTATAGTGAAACTGTTGAAAAAACAATACTGCAATCACAGCAATTACACATACAAAAATTTTCAACCCTATTCTCTTTTTATTTTTCATTCATCATTCTCCAGATTCATCAGGCGATAGGTATTCTGTTTTACAACATAACAGATAAACTGGTCATCCTCGTAATAAACATGCATTTCACTTGGAAATTTCTTCATAAGATTTTCACACCAATAATACATTTTTGATTCAATAATATTTCTGCTTGTGAAATCTTTGTAGGTATCCGACAACAAACTGAAATACATCAAATCCTGACCTGCTGCATCCTTAGAAATCTCAGAATGTATTACCTGCTTTCCTTCACTGGTAATAGAGGACGGACTTAACGCAGCATATTTTTCATCTGCCAGCCACTCCGGTCCTGTAACAAAATGATATTGTGCATACAGCATCGGTTCCTTTTCCACGAAAAAGAACAAATACTCTGTCGGAATAGAATACGTTCCATATTGCATTTCTTTTAAAAGTGTAGCAATCTCCTCATGCCTTCCTGTTTCTATAACCTGATATAAATCATCCGTTGGCGAAACAATCGTGTAATCATTTTTCGGGAATTTATGATTTACTTCGTTCGTTACTTCTACTGCCGCACTGTATCTGGTCATGGATATATACATATATCCATGGTAAACTCCCAAATAATTTGTTCCACAATAAATACCGCCCACTCCAAGTAACGTCAGCCATGGTAAAATCACCTTGCATCTTGTGTACTGAATGATTGATAACAACAGGTCAATCGGTATGAACATCATCGCAAGAATAAGCATCTGTTCGCTGGAACACAGACGAGTACAGTCAACTAAATTTGGAAGTCCTACAATATCCGGACTATACGCAATCATAAAAATAATTGTAGCTATTGTAGTGCCAAGATAACCATCTAACACAAGCTGCCTTTTTCTAATTGATGTAATCAAAAAGCAGATAAACCCAAGTCCTGCGCCAAGCAATGTAAACAGTACAATCCACTTGGCCCTATCACCGTATAGATAAACATATGTGTTTTCATACAGCCTGCTTGCAACATTCTTTAATCGATGACCGATTTGTGATACCTTTCCCAATATTTTTTCTTTCATAGAAATTTCTTGCTTTACAGGTATCCCTTTATTTGTATTTTCACTTTGACCACTTGAAATATGCTCTGCGGATTGTGTACTTGAATTTATACTCTCTGTTTCATTCTCCACATTTTCCGTAGATTCGGTATCTATTTCTGTATTTGTCTCCTGTCCATCGGATCCCTTAATAATATTCAGGGCCCATCCAATGGATCCTTGAAACGGAATACCGGTCGCATAGGCTGCTCCCATTGGAATTGCCGCAATGAGTATTCCGATTATCACGGCAGACAATAATGATCTGAAATTTCCGTGATGAAAAAGCTTTCGAATTCCTACAATCACAAACGGAACACAAAGAAAGAATGCCATGATTGTAACATAGAAATGTGCCACAATAGAGCCGGCAACCGCCAATATAAAAATTAGAAGATTCTCATCCCATACAATCCATTTCCTTTTCCCATTCTCCTTCCTTGGAGCCCGCTCCGCTCTGAGATATCGAACTAAATACAATGTTCCGAGAAACATCGTAAACAAACCAAATTCCTGAGGCAACGTCCATTGCAGTCTTGCCATACTTGCAATCTCGTCAAATGACACAAGATCCAATGTCAGAAATGCTGCCAAAACTAGAATTCCGGTATATCGTGAACGCATAATCTCCTTCAAAAAACAATATACGGAAACCAATAAAGTGCTGACGTAAATTCCTGCAAGGAAATGTAGACTGCTATAAACACTGACCCCAAACAAGGCATTCATAGCATATATAAAACAATGCATACCTTCCGGATAAATTCCGCCCGAAAAAATCTGTCCCTCCTGAAGTCCATATACCCAAGAATGATGAACATACATATCACTTGTACCATAAGACGGCTCTACAAAAGCCGGATAAGAGAAGTAGATCATCCCATAAACAACGACAATCAGCAGCAAAAAATATTCAATTCTGTGCCCCCTTGTCTTTTCCTGCAAATACCGGATACCTTGTTTGATTTTGCGGCCGATCGTTGCAAATGTTTGCACCAAAAAAAGTTTAATACCTCTTGTTCCGACGAGCACCTGTCGAATCTGGCGCATGCCCTCTCCGGTAAATTTATGTTTCCACAAAAGAGAAATGAGCAACACACCATAGAACAACAGCATCATTGTCCATCGATTGAGGATATGTATCAACCCAAGGAACAACACAACCGTATTCACAATTATGACCTGCACCGTTGAGCAAAACGCAAATCGGTAAGTTTTGCTTTTGGGCGCAAGATACTTACGAAATACGACCATAGGCCATATATACATAAGTGCCACATATGCAATTAATACTTTGCCATATTCCACGGCCCAATATACCATGTTATAAATCCACCTTTCATGTTACTGAAAAAGCCGCATCTGCTCTGTGAGCTGACCACGCTTCTTTGCATTCTTTAAAATCTGTCTGCCCGACACCTTGCGTAACGTCCGGTTTCGATGTATAAATCCGCCCAGAGTCATAACCCAAAGCGCCGGATACAATACAATGATCTTACACGCTTTCGGATAGGTCAACTTCATCTGATGATGAAATTCTCTTATATAATCCGTCAGCTTTGTACCGCGCAAGGTAACCATACGATCACTGCTGGAACGTCCGAACTCCTCTGCCTCAAAAATTTCCGACATCAGTTCTCCCGGCCAATCGACTTTTTCCCCAGTTTTTGATTCACCATTTACATCGAAAAGAAAACACATATTTTCTTCTTTCATTCCAAGATAACGCACACATACTTTTGTCATCATCTGAGCAAATCCCAAGGTTCCGCTTCCTTGTACCAGCCTAAGAAACGTCTGTTTCTCCTGATCCGACAAATCTTTTGCCCAAAACACAACCCAGTCGCATAACAATTTAATTCCAAAGCCCGCCCGCAGATAGTGATGCAGCATATGGAGCAAAAGATAAAACGCGTGATACGCATCCGCTGTCAAACGAAAAGTAACTCCCATGGTATCTACGTCCCGTCGTTGCGTAAAATACTCTTTCTGACATTCTGTAAGAAATTGATTTGCTTTCTCACTGTCAAACGGATCCGCCAATGCGGTATGAAGCTCAATTTCAATATGATCCGGGCTATCACAGACAACATGGTGCTGTGACAGTTGCTCTTTGACTTCTGTGAAACCATTCTCTACCAGAATTTGAAGTGCCTTAAGCGCCTCCTCTTCATTTTTTAATAACAGATCCACATCCCCGGACTTGCGAAGTTCCGGCACCGGATACCATGTGGCAGTGCCACATCCCTTTAAAAGAATTGCATCGATTCCATGTTCCTGTAACGTGTTGATCACATAACGATCTAGCATAAGTAGTCGATAACTTTGGCGAACTATCTGTTCCGCTTTCTGATCTACGATGTTCCATATATTTTCCGGCAACCCGACTTCTTCCAGTGCAGGATAAAGAAGAGACGTCACTTTATGACTCTCTGCAATTGCAATCACACGCGCATAATCCACATCCGGATCAAGTTCCTCTATTTTTTTATTGCGAAGCGCCATCGAAAGAATGTGGCACAATTCAAGTTGTTCTCTATTTAACAATTGCTCCATTTTACCTTTTTCCTATGTGCGATACAGTTCGAATGATTCGATACGGAAAAATATGAAGTAAATACAAAAGAATCACCATGTCATTTACAAACGATACCGGTCTGCCAATGAGTGCCTTACCATATCGGCATATTTCCTTTTTCGATTTATCATACCTCTGCTGAATCTCGTCCGTTTTGTGCCGGTTTCCGTAATTATACCACTCAAGAAATGCAATTCCTTGAATTATCGCATCCTTGGCCCACTTTCGCTTTCCAATTGCCAGAAAAAAATTTGTACGATCAATATACGCTCCCACTGCACTTAATTGTTTTATATCATAAGCACTATTCATAATGCTACCAGCTCTTTGTCTGTAAAAGTACAGCCTTTGCTTTACACATACCATTTTCTCACATTCTGATATGATATGATGAATCATAAATTCGTCTTCTCTTATTTTACCTTCTGCATATCGTTTTCCAATAAACAATTCACGTTTATACAGTTTGTTACAGGCAACAACACACACGATGTGTCCACTTCCTTTATAATGATTCCAAAAATCGTCCTGCGTCCAAAGTTCGCTGTTCATACAATATTCTCTGTATACATTTTGATTCTCTAGATTTTTTCCCTGTTCATCCACATACTGCATATTGCATAAAGCCAGATCACTCCCTGTACTTTTTATCTCTTTATACAATAACTCTAGCGCATTTTCCGCAATCCAGTCATCACTATCGAGGAAAAAGAAGTACTGTCCCGTGGCTTGATCAATTCCTGCATTTCTCGCAGAAGATAAACCGCCATTCTTTTTGTGAATAACCTGTACGCGTGGATCCTGCTTTGCATAATCGTCACAAATCTGTCCACTTGCATCCTGTGAACCGTCATCCACCAAAATAATCTCCAAATCCGTGTACGTTTGCTTTAAAACAGATTCTACACAATCCGACAGATATTTTTCCACGTTATAGATCGGTATGATCACACTAATCTGTTCTTTCATCCTACTCTCTCACTCCTGTGTCCGAAAGCCTCTCATCGATTCTAAAATCAACCAATAACTTTATCAAAACAGCCCACAGATAATATAAATGCAAACACATTCCAAGCGCATAAATTCGTATCGCCAGCTTCCACATCAAAAGTGAACTGCTACAGATACTTGCGCCAAATGCCCGTCTTTTAAAGCACTTTCTACCAAGCGGATCCGCTCCATATGCCTTTAAAAGCCTTACGGTTGCCTTGGTAGATTTCCGGGTATATTCCATCTTCCCATTGAAAAAAGTCGCAAACAGAATAATGGCATCCACCACTTCACTCAACTCGTTTTGTTTCCCTTTTTTCTGTATATACAGGTCCAGATCATGTGCCATACTAAGCCAGTTTTCCCTCGCATCCTCACGATAGCGAAAAGAAATTGACTCACTGTTCATACGGTAGGTATATCCGATAGACCGTAGAAAGGCATATCTTGCTCCATTTATGTAACAATACAAATTGAACATTTGGTCTTCCGAATAGGAATAGTTTCCAAATATGATATGATTTCTTTCAAGAAATTCTCTACGGTACATCTTCCCCCATACATAGGATAAGGTTCCAACAGAAAAGAATCCCTGAAAACGAAAATCTTTTGATTCCCGATCTTTTTCCGAAAAAACTTCATTACTTGTTGCGGCAAGGTGCTTTCCTTTCCACAGTCTCTCATAATTGCCTACAACAATATCCGCATTCGTTCGCTTCATAGCAATCACATAGCGCTTGAGCACATTTTCATCCGGGAAAAGATCATCTGCATCCACAAACACAAAATACTCTCCTGCTGCATGCTTCAAGCCGCAGTTTCTTGCATGGCTGACACCTTTTCTTCCTTCTTGATATACAAAAATATTGTCATATTTCTCTTCATATGTCCTGCAGATTTCCAGACTGCGATCCCCGGACATATTATCAACTAAAATAAGTTCCCAATTTATGTAAGTCTGTCGCAGCACACTTTCAATTGTCTCGGATATATACACCTGTGCATTATAGACAGGAATAATAATCGATATCTTTTCATCGTGAACTTTCATATCTATATCCTTTCATGCCGATTTAGCGACAAACATCATGAAGAATGTCGTTTTCTTACAATTTTCCTTATCATTGTAATTGCCAATGTCTGTAATTGCTTATATTCCGGTGTTCTAAAATAAATTAAAAGCAATAACACATTCGGCACTATCAAACATATCACCAGTTTTAAAAACATTTCTATAATTACATTTCCTGTCACGAAATCACAAACCCGATCCGTGCACCACCATACGATTGCCATAGCAAACAAATTCCATGCATAATTCAGGAAAAATCTTACCGGCGATTTGTGAAAACGGTATTTATATAATATATATGGTTCCGCCCACATCGCCGTCATAACCGTACTACAAAATGTTCCTAAGAAAACACCCACGATTCCCAGGCGATTTACCAATAAAAGTGAAATCACAAGGTTTAAGATAGCTTCCGCAATTCCCATATGTCTGTCATACCAGAACAATCCCATAGATTCTTTAAAAATAATCATTGCTCTTCTGGTTCCACTGATAAAGAAATTAATACACAGAATCAAAACAATATCTTTTGTGAACAGATACTGCTTGCCAAAAGCAATCTCCACAAAGGGATTCAGCAATTCGAATAAACAAATGCCTGCAAATCCAAATAACCACTGACCAATAAAAAATAACTGCCGGTATATCCTGTGCACTTTTTCGCCGTCCTCTGTGGCTCCAAGATTTCCAACACTAGCAGCAACCCCCTGCATGGCCTGCGATAAAACCTGTCGAACCGATCCGATAATCAGATAGTAGTTTGAATAGATTCCGGCGCTGATGACACCGATATAACCCGATATCAAGAGATTATCCGTATTATTTACAATGACATCACCGATTTTATGCATCAACATCGCCTTGACATTGTTATAAATCGCTTTTCGATCTTCCGTTGGCAGTTTTTCTTTACATTCTTCCCTCAAATACGGAAACAGTTTATCCGCTTTTCTCGACAGAACAACATTTGATGTAATCGTGCACACAACAGTTACGACTAAAAACAAAATAAAGTTCTTGGTTACGAGTAATATAACAATCTGACTGACATCCTGAATAATCAAAAAAATATTTTGATACAAAACCGTCAGATAATTCATCTGATGTGCATCAATCAACGTTTTTTTGTAAACCAATAAATAGGATACAACCGAATTGAGCAGATACAACAAATAGATAACGATCAAATGATCCACATCCGGGCGGTTTTTCATGAAAATTCCAAGCCACGGAATCAGACACAATCCCAAGCCCAATGCAATTACCGCTGTAATACGATAAAATGTCCGAAACATCCGCATCAAAATTTTTTGTTTTTCTATGTCTTTCTTTGCAATCGGCTCATACAATGCAAATATGATTGCAGTACCAAATCCCAACTCGGAAAGTGATAAGATATTTAATATATCGGTAAACAGTCCATTGATTCCAACATATCCTTCACTAAGGGTGTGTGTAAAGACAACTCTTGTAAAAAAGCCCATTAATATTGCAGATATCTGTGCAAAAAATGCAACTGTCGTATTCATAACCGAATATTCCGTTCTGCTCTTCTGCTTCATAGATCCTCCAATCACATTCCTTGATATCTGTTTCCGATTTCTGTCGTCTTACTCAAAATTTCCAATCCGCAACATCCTGCCGGCCCCCTCATTGGCAAAACGGATCGTTCCCCCATCTTTTTTCCGCACCGCCTGCAAATACAGGCGATATCCACACTCTGAGTGCAACTCCTCCATATTATCCACAATAAACGTCTTTTTTACCCCCGGCAGCAGCGTTCTTAAATCAAACGCGAGCTTGATGCCGCACCGATGTTTCTGCGGATCCACTGCGACCAGCCGAAGCTGCGCTGCCTCATACAGTGGCGCAAAGCCCTCGTTCTCCATTGCAATCACAAGCTGTCCTCTTCGCATTTTTGCTTCCCGCACAACCAGTCGGTATCCCATGTGGTCTCCCACATACTGATAGAGATTTTCTCCATCCGGTGCCGGAAGCTCCTTCCAGCGAGCCAGCACATCCGGATGATAGATGCTGTTCAAATACGTGACCCGAAGCCTCCGAAGTTCCTTAATGATTGCCTCGCTGTCCATTGTCTCGCCGCCGATCACTTCGCCACCGATCGGCACGCGGTTCATCTGTTTATCGATAAAAACATATTCGTCCTCCGCGCGCCAGCTCTCCAGATTGGAAGCCTCCCTGCGCATCCGGATGCCGAATGTTCCCATATGTGTCTCATCGGTCAGCATCGCATCATCATACAAACCGATGCCCGCTTCCTCACCGATCATCCTCGCATAGACCGGTTTTCGCACTGCAAGAGGTATTTTACCCTCGGTTGCCGAGCTCCAGGTCTGCCACAGCTCACGGATCTCCGCCGGATTCAGGAACTTGGAATCATGCATCTCGCCCCAGCTTCCGACAAACAAGCCCTGCACCAGAAGGATTTCACTTGCATGCTCCGCCACAACTTTTCCAAGGCTTTGCATATGCTCGCACACAAGTCCGAACGACGCTGGCTCATGCACCATGCCTTTTCCGTCAATATCATAAAGAATGCGCAGGATGATATCCTTTCCCGCTTCCGCAAAACGCGTCAGAATGCGTCCAACGAAGGCAAGCGTCTCCGCATCGATCGCTTTCTCGCGAAATACGCCGATGTCCAGTCGCAGGAGCACGAGTGTCTCATTCTCCTCGAACGGCAGCCACCGAAGCTGTTCCTCATCCTGCCGGTCAGGCTGGAACGTGTAGATGTGATACCAGCCTCTGCCGGGACTGACATAGTCCCCCGTAAGTGGCGCAAGCGGTGCTGCGCGAAATGTAATCTTAGTATCCTGTGTCGATCGAATCATCCATCTCACCTGCTCCCACATCGATCTTCAACACCTTGATGCGGAACACCACCGCAAAGATCGAGAACATCATGCGGAACATATACAGGATCGGTTTGAGCCCCGCATGCATGCTTTTACCCTCTGTGCGGGCATGCATGACCGCCGGAATCTCCTCGACTTTAAAGCCGAGAAGGATCATCTGGATGATCATGTTCGCATCCGGATAACGATCGTCAAAATGCTTATATTTCGAATAATACAGAACCGCATTGCGGCTCAGCCCCTGAAGCCCCGTCGTCGGATCCGCAATCTTTCTTCCGGTAAAAAGCCGGATCAGCATGCGAAACAGCGCATATGCCATCTTCTTCGCAGCGGATACATGAAAGCTGGAACTGCCCTCCATAAAACGCGATCCAAGCACGATATCCGGATATTTTCCATCCGCATCCCGTATCCGCAGGCGCTCATACAATTTCGGAATATTGCACACATCATGCTGACCGTCCGCATCCATCTGAATCACATATTTGTATCTTCGACGGATCGCATATTTGTATCCAAGCTGCAATGCACTTCCGTATCCAAGATTAAAAACATGCGTGACCAGCGTATGTCCGTGCGACTTTACCACCCAGTTTGTCGAGTCCGAGGAAGCGTCATTCATGACAAGAACATCCGCGATCTCCGTGATCTCCGGCTGTTCCAGCTTCTCGAGCACCGGCACGATATTCTTTTCCTCATTATACGCAGGCATAATGATCAACAAATCCTTTTGTTTCTTCTCTCCCATATAAACTCCTATTTATTCATCCGCCAGTAATTCATCCAGCAATTGGATGTCTTCTGTAAAGCTGACCATCTTCTGCAGTGCAGCTTTTCCCATCTGCGCCCGTTTGTCCGGATCATCGATCAGACTGCGTACCGCCCGCGCAACATCCTTCGCATCCAGTGCACAGATCAGACCATCCTTACCATCCTCAATCTGTTCCCAGTTGATGTCGGAAGCAACAATCGGACATCCGAGGATCTGCGCCTCCTGAATCGCGATGCTTTTGCCCTCAAATCCGGTCGCATGCACGTAGATATCCGTCTGCGCAAAATACGGATACGGATTATCCGTAGCTCCCAGAAGAAGGAAATCCTCCTGCAGGTCATCCTTTCGGATCTGCTGCTCCAGTTTCTCGCGCTCCGGACCCTCTCCAAGCACATACCAACGGGCTTTCACACCCTGCTGCTTTAAAATGTGCATTGCCTCAATGGCTACCGGATACGCTTTCTGCTCCGTCAATCGTCCAACGGTCAATATTCGAATTCCATTATATATATCGGAAAATCCGCCTTTTTCCTGTGCCCTCGCACAAATCTTATCCACATTGATCACATTGTGGAAGATGTGCGTGCGATCCGCACATTCCGGATATACTTTCTCAAATTGCCTTCGCACCTGTTCCCCAATTGGGAAAAGCTCATCGTATTTCATATAACAATCACGATCCAGCTCTCTGGAATAGCCCGCTTTCTCATAATCGATATGGATAAACGCCGCTTTCTTCTTCGCCCTGACATGATCCGCAACATAGTACGCGGAACCGCCCTCTAAGAAAGCAATCGCAAGATCATAAGTCTCATCCGGTCTCTCGGCGCCGTCCGAGAGCGCCCGCCACAGGATCTTGTCCCAGCGGACAATGCCTTTGCGGCGCATCTGCCGGTACGCCCGCATCATATAACCGGCAAGGCGAAAGGCGTTGCCTCTGCGAAGCAGCGACTTTAGAACCGTTCCGATCATGTGCCGTTTGCCACGCGACTCCAGAACGGATTCCATACAATAATTTTTATTTAACAAATGCACACTCTCCGGAAGCTGGGAAGCAAGTTCGCCCTGCCCCATCAGCACAAAGAGTGAGATATCATATTTCTTTTCTTCTGATTCGCGATCAAGTTCTTCCAGCTTGCGCAGCAGATCAAGCAGTGCCGTCTCCGCTCCCGCGCGGCTGAAGGTGTTAATGACGAACAGTATCTTCTTTCTCATCACTCAAAATCCCCAGTTGATGTAAAATTTTTTCATTTTCCTGATTCAGCAGTGACACCTGCATCGCCAGTTCCTGATTTTTCATTGTCAGGACTGACACCGCTTTCGTCACCTTGAAAAGCAGGAACAAAAGCAGAAGACATATGATGAACAGACAGATGAGCAGCCATTCGCTCACACCGTCGGAGAGCGCAGGAACCGCTCCCGTTATGATCAGCGCGATCGATACGAACGCCCAGATCAGTCCCATGTTCTCATTCAATTTCTGTCTTGCATAGGAATAGAAATCCCACAGCAAAAATACAACTCCGGTTGCTACCATCAATGTTCGAAATATTGCTACCATGCGTTTTTCCCCTTCCGTTTCTTTTGTGGTTCCCTCTTATACACCCGCGAAGAAGGCATCTTGGCATTCTTCGTCGGGAACAATTCGCCTTTGCAGAAGATGTGGGCATTCAGATGCCGCTCCAGCCAGCGAATGCGAAAATATCCGATCGTAAATCCGACAAAGCTTCCGAACACGAGCCCCATGCCGTACCAGATGTTGCTCCAGTGGGAGGACACCAGCGTTCCGAGGAACGTGAACAGGCAGAACGTCACGGTCGCAAGCAGCGCACCGCTCGTATCGTTGAAATAGTACAGGAAGATGATCTCTGCATAAAACAGAAACAGTATAAAATACCCGACCGCCAGACACGGATAGATCTGCAGAACCGCTCCGCCGAAGCCGTAAGACGGCAGGATGATCACACAGAGCAGATACACGACAACCGTGATAATGAACTGGATACGCACCAGATTCAAAAGCTCCGCCGCAAGCTGCCGGAACATGCGGTTCTTCGCATTTTTGATATCGCGCCAGCGTCCGCCGGTGACCGCCTCCGAGTACGCCTTGTAGCGCCCGTGGAAATGCATCTCCACGCGTGAGATAAAAATGATCGTCGCCGAGATATTCGTAAACATCGCGATGCACGTTGCCAGATCGTACGTCGGTGCGTAGACAAAGCTTTTGACTACGACCATGCGCAGATCCGTGTTCCAGAACACGAAGTTATGCACGTAAAGTCCCAGTGTATACAGGAAATTGACCGCCACAAGCTGCCAGTATTTCTTGAAATACTCGAGCACCTCTTTGTAGCAGTTGCTGTTCTTCTTGAAGTATCGCCTGATCGTTGCCGCCTCAAGCACCGCCGTCAGAAAGAAGCCGCAGGTCAAAGCGAGCAGCATGCTGTACGCGATGTCGCGGTGACAGCCCCACACGAGAAAAAGCGACATCAGAAACGCGAACACCATTCCGAGCAGGAAGTAGAATGAGATCTTCTGGTAATCCTTACAGATCGACAGGTACAGCATCGAGTAGAACACAAGCACGAGCGAAATGTAGCCGCAGAAGCCGGTGAACACGAACAGAAGATGCACACCTCCGACCACGTATTCCCACACGCAGAACGAGATGCCGAACAGGCAGCTGAACACAACGTTTAAGATCAGCCCCAGATAGTAACACGACAGGATATTATCGTATTTCTCCTCGTAGATCACGTCCGACATATAGCGCGACAGCACCGCGTTAAACGGCGCGGCGGTCAGCAGCGAGAAGATAAAAATATAAAGTATTGTTCCCGAGAAAAGGCCTCGTCTCGCATAACCGAGCGTGTCGTAGCCGAGCACATAGCTCATAAGCATGATATTGCCGATGACAACGAACATCGGCGCAACCGTTGAGATCGTACTGTAGACAAATCCGACCAAATGCGCTGCGATGGATTTCTTATCAAAAATTTTCTGAAGTTTTACACCAATTCCAGCCATCTTTCGATTCGCTCCTTACCAATCTATATCCTCAAAATGCCAGTAGATGTCGTGATACGTCTGTCGCATATCCGACACTCTGTACTTATACATCAATCGCTTGTAGCCGGCTTCGCCCATCTGCTCGCGAAGCGCC
Source organism: uncultured Agathobacter sp. (assembly GCA_934358675.1). Classification (GTDB taxonomy): domain Bacteria; phylum Bacillota; class Clostridia; order Lachnospirales; family Lachnospiraceae; genus Roseburia. The sequence goes on from CAKRKX010000005.1 coordinate 35,313, forward strand.
CTGTTTTTCGCCATCTGCACCATCGCATCGGCGATCTCCGACACGTTCATGATATGAGTCAGAATTCCGGCAGCGCCGAAGTCGTCGCCCTCTCCGTAGATCAGGCCTCGACAGTTGCCGACATCCGTTGCGATCACCGGAATGTGTGCCGCATAGCTCTCCAAAATCGTCAGCGGCTGGCCCTCACTGATACTCGTCAGGATCGTCATATCCAGTCCGCCCATATAATCGGTGACGTTGATACGCCCCGTAAATTCCACATCGTCGATGCCGAGCAGCTTGACGAGTTCAAAGCATTCATTCGCATATTCCTCGTCCTCATCCGTCGGTCCCATCATCCACAGCTTGAGATTCGGCACCTTCTCCTTCGCATAGGCAAAGGCGCGGAGCATCGTCTTCACATCCTTGATCGGTGTCACACGGAGAACCGCTCCGACATGCACCTTATCCGGCTCCATAAAATCCGGCCGCACCAGATTCGCAAAACGCGTCTCATCCACGCCGTTCGGCGTAATCTGCGTCTTCTCAACCGGACATCCGAGTTCGATCTGCAGCTCCTGCGCATGCGCATACAGGCTTGTCACGAGATCCGCTTTGTCATATGCCAGCTTCGACATCTTGCGGAACTGCTCGATCCAGATGTTCTTGTAGACACCTTCCACCCACTTGGCGCGGATCAGCTCCTCCTCTCGCTCACGGGTGTAGATTCCATGCTCCGAGATCAGAAGCTTGCTGCCGTATTTGATCTTCGCCATGCTGCCGAGCACACCCGCATAACCGGTCGCAACGCAGTGGTAGAGATCCGCCTTCGGCAGATCCATCCTAAGCGTGTGAAAAAGCGGTAAATACATCGAGCGCATCGTCCACAGGAAATCCGAAAACAGGATCTCCGGATAACGGATCTGATAGCATTCCAGCACCGCCTGAAAGAAATCCTCACCCATCAGAAATTGATTGAGGGAGAATTTTTTCTCCGAAAACAGATGCACCAGCGTCTCCCAATCCACATTCTGATTGAGAAGCAGGCTTTTGAGTGCATCAAATTCCTGATTGCTGAGCTTAATACTTCCTTTCTTCTTGCCGTAATCGCCGGTCCAGTCACAATCCTCAAGGTACAGTTCATGCACCTCAAGCACATTCTCCGGCAGCTCATACTTGAACTTTCCACGGAAGGAGCGGTTCGCAACGATCGCAAGAATGATAAAATCATAATCCGGGAACTGCTTGATCATGCTGTGCACCCAGCTCGACACACCGCCCACCATATATGGATAGCAGCCTTCTGCTACGATACAAATTCTCATGGTCAACCTCCCTGTTCCTTCTGGCTATTGAAATACAACTCATCGCGCGGCTTCACCTGAACGGAAATATTTGCTTCCTGCGCATCGATCAGGTATACGCCATCCTCGATCTGCACATACTCTCCACCTTTTACCGAATCCAGATCTTCACCGTTGAGGCGCAGCAGAAACCATGCTTCCTCATCGAAATGGTCGATCGATACATAGATCGTATCGTCCTTGCGCTCCCGCTTATAGTCCAAAGCCAGAAATCTTCGGATCCGCAGGTCCGCGGCAGAAAGCGTTGTCTGCTCGAACGATTCGTAATCCTTCCAGTAAGTCGCCACATTGGCGGAAATCTTCTTCATCAGATTCTGCCACGAATCTTCATCCGAATCCGGATAGGTTACTTTGAACAGATCCAGCGTAATATTCGAATAAGCCAAAGCCGTCTCCATACTCTTCAGCTTGAAATCATCCATAAACGTGTGTGTCTCGCCACCGCTCGTCACGCGCTGCTGTGTCAGTCCGCTCGCGTCGTATGAAACAATCGGTGTCGTGGCATCCTCGCCGTCTACAACGAGTGTGCGAAGTGATTCCTTCTCCCGGTCGGAAAGCGTTTCTTTCTGTGCAGAATCGCTCAGATACAGTGATTGAAATACATACTCCGGCGCATTTGCCTTCCAGAAATTGTCATCGGTCGAAAGCTTATCGCTGATCGCAAGCTGCGAGGTCGATGTCCCGCTGAGTCCGACTTCGTCGTGCTCCTCTTTCAGAAGCTTTAAGTAGTAGCTGACACTGCTGCCGTCCGGCTCCAGCGCATCTTCGTAATCAAACTGCGGTGTGATCATACAGGTCATCTTCATCTTCGTGCGTGTATTAAGCGCCGAAAGAGAAGGCCAGATTACTTCTTTATATACGGCAGATGCAGGCTGACTGTACAGACGCTGCATCTCCTGCTCGTTCTCCGACGTAAACGCCGGGAAATTCGCTACAACAAAGTTCTGTGCGTTGACAACCGGATAGATGTCGTAGGTATTTGCCTCCGCCACCATCGCCTCGAGGATACCCACGCCGGAGATATCCGACAGGAAACCGCCGTTCACACAGAACACGCTCGCATCCGTCATGCCATGCCGCCAGATGACCGCCGGAAGAACCATATTCTCCACAGAATTTTCATCGATTGTCGCATATGCGGCACGAAGCTGCTCTGTCATATTTTCCTTGTAAACCTCATCCGTGATCAAACCGACCATGTACGTTTTCGTGCCGGCTCCGGTCACATACCACGGGATCGTAATGTTCATATCCTGGCGAAGTTCCTCCTCCTCGGCATCCTTCGCCTCGTAGATTGCCTCGCCGCCAAGCAGGAAGCCGTCAAACAGATGCATTCCCGTCAGCTGCACTTCATCCTGAAGCACACGGTAGATACCGAGCAGATTTTCAAGCGGCAGACTCTGGCGGATCGTCGCCACCGCAGGCATCTGCGAGAAGACAAGGTCAATGCCCGCCTTGTTCCACTTCGTCAGAAGCGCGATGTCATCCTCCGTCTTCACGAGCCGTCCGTCCAGCACGATCATATCCGGCTCATTGCCTTCCGAGAACGTGCAATCCTTCAGCGACGTATATCCGGAAAAAGCGCGCTTGCTGTACGTACACCACCAGCGCACAACCTCCCTCTCATCCGCCCCCGATGATCCGATGTAGACCACCTTCGGCGTGGAGGAAGCGTGCACGGTCTCCGCATCGAATGCATCCTGTGCATTCAGATCCGTCTGCGCGTTCATCTCGTATTCATTGACACCATATTGATTTAACCGGTCTTTCATCACGCCCGTGAACTGAAACATGAAAAACAGAATCAGAAACATGATCGCGATGGTAATATAATTTCGACGAGATACCATAACTTTCCTTCCTAAAACAATACCGCTATGCAAACGTTCGAATGAGTTCGAGCGTCTCGCGGTCGATCACGATATCGGATTGCTTCAAGCGCTCCATCTCCTCGAAGAATTCCTTCTTCTTCTCCACCGTGAAATAATATTTTAGATAGCATACATAGGTTGAGAGTTCATTCGGATACAACTCCCGGCTGCGGTCGCACCACCGCTGAATATGGTCGTACTTGCGCGCACCCAGCAGAAGATCACACAGCCACTGGATATAGCCCGGTTTCAGGCGGTAATACATCTGCTCGTACAACAGCAGACACGCCCGCTCCATCATATCGATAAACTCATCCTGCTCCGTCTCCTGAAACACATTCTGTTCCAGAATACTGTGCATATATTCGATCAAAAGGCATGCGTATTCCTCCCAGCCTTTTTCTCTTCGATTCATTGCAATATACAGCTCCTGTGTCTGCTCTCTGAATTCGTTTAACACATCACGCAGTACCGTTGCCGCATAGTGCGATGTCTCGGAATCCTCGCTGTTGAGCGCCAGAGCGATCGATGCCAGCGACTTCTCCACATCGCCTCGTACAACGTTCATAACAAGTGTGCGCAGGTTACCCTTGTCACAGATTACAAGCGCTTCCTCGATGGACACCATGTTGCCCTCACGCTCCTCATCCGCCTTCAGATGTGTCTCAACGCGCTCCTTCGAGAACACGACGTCTTCAAGATCCACATCCTGATGAAACAGCAGATAGTAGATCAGCCATACAAATAAGAAGAACGCCGGACCGACCAGCGGGCAAAGGAGCATGACTGCGGTCTTGATCCAGTATTCCTTCCGCCGCGGCGCTTTTCTGCCGTAACGGATCAGGCAGCATGCAAGGTAACCGATCGCAACGAGTGTATTTACAATTAAGATCAGTAAAAATACCTGTTCCGATGTCGTCATACCGCTATATCCTCCTGTATCTCACACTGGAATCCAACTTCGCGGAATCGATTTTCAACCAACTGCGCATCTTTGGCATTCGTATTTGCAAGAAGCGCGTACACGCGACCATCCTCGAGCATGCCGACATAATCGCTTTGACGCATGAGCTTTGCAAGCTTCTGTCCGGCTTCCTCACGCGGCATATCGCTTGATGTAATCTGAATCAGTGCACACTCCGTCAACTGCTTCTCGCGCGCATGCAGGTATGCTTTGACCAGGGAACGGAACGCATCCGGCTCGAGAATATTCGTGCCCTCCAGATAACGCTGCTCCTGCAGTGCCGACAGATAACGGTTCGCACGGAGCACGGCATTCTGGATCAGGTAACCGATAACGGTCAGCATGTTCGCCTGACCGAGCGTCATGCGCTCCCACGGAATACCCCACACCATGAGGATCAGCTGCATCTCATCCTCCGAGTAGATGGCATTCGCCATCAGCGGGTAATTCTCGTCCATACTCTTGTTAATGTATACTTTCTTCGCCTTAAGCTGCTCGTACATCTCCTCCATCTGTGGATAATTGATGGAATTTCCGAGGCTTCGCGCCTTGGACGAAGTCGCGGAGAAAAGGCGTGCATACGACGAATTCGCAACCGTGTAGATTGCCACGTCGCGGCTGCCCATCAGGTGCGCCAGCACTTCTGCCGCATAGAATAAGACCTCACTCGGCTCATACTGATCGAGGCTCGAGGTGATCTCATAGAGTTTTCCGAAACTGTCACTCTGGTTGATGATCTGGTTACTGAGCAGTTCCTTGACACGAATGTTACTGACATTGATATCCGAGATATCGTCAATCTGCTTCGACAGATAATCGACCTCGTGCCGCTCTTCCTCCTCAATTACGCGCAGGCGATCCTTCATGTAACCGACCACCAGACCGAGGATCAGAAGCTGCGCGACCCATATGTAGGTATTGTAATCCAGCATGACATCAAATCCGGTGCGATGGTACATCTGGCGGAAACAATAGCCCGCCACCGCCAGCAGCGATGAAAAGATGGCCTGCTGCTGTCCATATACGATTGCAAAAAGCAATACATACAGCAGATAAAAGTCAATGTTCTGGAAATACTCTCTTCCGACCGCACGATTATTCAGCATGAAAAACGGAATAAAGCAGATGCAGTTCTCGATAAACGGAACCAGCGCCGGAAGAAACGAGCTGACTCCGTGACGGATCTTCTCCCAGAGGGTTCGCGGTTTCCGGTCAATGCGCACAAATTCGTCCGGATGGCGCTGGATCTGCTTTGCGACCTCAGCGACTGCCTTCTCCGGCTTGTGAAAGATCCGCATACCGAACTCCTGCTTGTAGCGCTCATTGGATAAAATCGGCTCCTTTCGCTGCGAATTCGGCGATGTTTCCACCGAAATATTGCCGTCCAACGCGGACGCGATCGTCTCGGCGATCATTCTCTGTGACACCGGGTCTCCTGATGAAATCTGATAAATTGGTTGTCTGACATTCGATGCGACTAGCACCTGATAGATAAATTCCACCGCATCTCCAACATGAAGAAGTGCGACTTTCTGCTCCTCGTCCACAAGGATCTCCCCTGTCTCCAACGCCTCAATGCACATTCGTGCGCAGATATCCCGTGCCTCTTCCGCACGATTTGGAATTCCATATAAATGATCCAGTCTTAAGGTAACGATATTCTTCCCCATATCCTGGTAATATTTGCAAACGCTTTCGCCCACAGCGATTGCCTGACCTCTCACTGTGACGGTGGCACTCGGTTCGTCCTCCGTAATCACATACCCGTATTCCTGCTGGAATATCTCCTCCGAGGACAGATAGATGAACCGTCCCTGACTGACCGCAAGGAAAGAGCACAATACGTTTAAAAGTCCCGACGTATATTCTCCTGCGCGGTTCTGCGTATCACTCCACTGGAAGATATTGTCATAAGCGCCCATATAGACGACCGCATCCGGCTGAATGCTTGAGAGCACTTCCCGAATGCAGGAATCGCGATACGAGAAGTGATAAGTTTCAAAGATCTTTCTCGAGGTGTGGACCGTCTTCGGCTCCTCCGTCAGCAAAAAGATTCGATGCCCTTCTTTATCCAGTTTTTCCACCAACAGCTTTGTAAACTGGCTGTTCTTTCCAACTAATAAAATATTCATACTAACCCTTGCTCCCTCAAGTGCATGATAAACTGTTCGGTATCCCCGCTTGCCTGTTCCAGGGAAATACCGTAATTTTCCTGAATCTCCTGCGCGATCTCCTCTTTCGTTCTTCCCTGATGCACCCGTTCCCATATCAACGCGGCACACTCATTCAGTTCAATCGGCTTCTTATAATCAAGCCCATCCTGTTGCATGTCCAGCAGCCAGTATCTGCCTGCTGCATGTCGTAACTGGTAAACTTTTTGTAATTCCATATTTACTCCACATCGTATGTTTGTTCAGTACTTTATTATACCATATTCGACTGACAGCTCCAATAAAGTTCCGATCCCTTTTTTCATCGTACCATGCTTTTCAGAAATTAACCCCTGCTTGTTCACATGCCATAATCAGACAAAAAAACACCGCACTGTACTAAAAGCAATGCGATGTTTCTGTCGATTTATCTGTTCTGTTTATATTGTTGTAAACCTCTCCTTATGAAACACTGTAATTGAAACCGGTTACCGCCAAAGCGTCAATGCTCGTTCCGTGATTCACATGTACCCCAAGCATCAGTGAATCCGACTCTGCGCCGCTGAAAGACAAGGTTACCGTACTTCCGGATACAGATTGCTGCGCTGCCACTCCGCTTACCTCAACATCATCGATCGTATCGCTGAAATTGATCGTAAGATGAACGGTTCCTGTGATTTGGGACCAGCTTACGGATGCAAGGCCTTTGCCGCCGCCGTCCCAGCGATCCAAGATTCCTATATTGGATACATTTAATGTTCCTGCGCTCTCACCGCTTGCCAGATATACGCCCTCTGCGAGGTTGCGATCCACAACAAGTATTGGTCTCTCGTAATTCTTTCTCATAGGGTGTTGCCCTCCTATTAATTATGTTATACTCGTCCCATTTGCCTGTAGTATACGCAATTCCTACTCTTTTTGTCAACATTTTTGTACAACCGTTTTCGCAAAAAATACAATCCATGCCTTTATTTTACTATTCAATACAATATTTTTTAATTTTCTTGTTCTTCTTTTCTGTAAAAGGATGATTTTTTCTGCAAAGTTGTGTATAATCTGTTTAAGTCATAATAATTTGTTGATTATGATTGGTAACTTTTAACAATAATTTATTAGGGTATAACGTTTCTTATAAATTCTACCACGAGGGGAGATCGCGTATGAGTTTTGAATCGATTAATCTGGATAATGCAAATAACACGCAGGATTTTCGCCTGCGCTATGTCTCTATCTCAAAATATGAGGGAGACTGGCAGAGCATTCCACACACACATCAATTTTCGGAATTGTTTTATGTCTTAAGCGGTAAGGGAGTCTTCTATATTGAAGATGAGATCGTGCCGGTCGAGGCGGATGATCTGATGATCATTAATCCACATGTGGAGCACACGGAGAAAACACTTCCGAACGATCCGATGGAGTACATCGTCTTCGGCGTAGAGGGTCTTGCGTTCTCTTTTGACGATCCGGACTCGGACAACACCAAAGGATACAGTTATTACAGCTACGGAGCGGACAAGAGTCAGCTCATCAATTTCGCACAGCTTATGGTAAAGGAATTCCGCGACAAAAAGCCTGGCTTTGAGCTTGTGTGCCACGGACTTCTGCAGGTTCTGCTTGTCTTTATCTCAAGAAAGCAGCATCTGAATGTCATCTCGGACACATCCTTCCAGTTATCCAAGGAGTGTGCGCTTGCGAAACGCTACATTGATGCCAACTACTCCAAGAATATTACGCTTGACTCGCTCGCCGAGATCACACATATCAATAAGTTTTATCTCGCGCATTCCTTCACAGAGTGCATGGGACAGTCTCCGATCAATTATCTGACCGAAGTGCGCCTTGCCGCGAGCAAGCAGCAGCTCACGACTTCGAATATGTCGATCGCGCAGATTGCGACAAACAACGGTTTTTCCTCGCAATCCTACTTTTCTCAGATCTTCAAGAAAAAAGTCGGAATCACGCCGCAGCAATACCGCAAACGCAATTCCGGCATAAAACATGGGGAACCGTAATCGGTTTTGAAATAAAGTGTGCGCTCGGTACCGGCACGCCAAAGGAACTCATCACAATATTCAGTGCCATAAACAAAGCGGTTTCATCCTAAAAACAGGTCCAGTTTACATATCCTTTACATCTTTTTGTTGATATTGCACAAAAAATTCTTCGACATTTTGTAATGTTTGGCAACACTTTTGGTATGACTCATGCTATTATAATGACTGTAAAAACCCCCCAATACATTATATAAAGTTTTACTATCCCCATAGTAAAATACCTTCTCCTAAAGAACAGCGATCGATAGCTGTTCTTTTATTTTTGTCAAAAAGCGGAGCGATGCTGATTCATCACTCCGCTTTGTTTCTATATCCTACGCATCCGACCGCGAATACGCATTCTTCATCTGATTGCTCAGTTCAAACAGAACTTTGTCAAGTGTTGCCAACGCCTCTGTCTTTAACATCTTTGCGACTTCCTCGTTGGCCTGCTCACGAAGCGCGCGGCGCTTCGCCTCGTCGGTCTCTGCTGCAAGCAGCGCATCAAATTTGTTGATCAGCTCGTGGCTTTTTGCCAGAACATGCTCCTGATAGCGCTCGATATGGAAAAGCGACTTACGGTAGGACGCATCCGCCATAGCGGCAATCATGCGGCTGGTCCAGTAGAAATTGTCGGTCGACACTTCCCCGGTCGTATTGCCGAGATAATCCGGCACCGTATCCACATCTGTGTAAAAAGGCGCTACCACATTGAACGCATTCGATCCATATGCCACCCACTCGATCGTGCGACTGTCCTCGGCATGATCCGGTCGCATCTGGATGATAGACAGAAAATCGTTTCGATTGATGCCGATAGATCGGTACGCTCCCGCCATGGATTTGTCGCCGTACGGGAGATACGGATCGTATGGTGTTCCCTGAAAATGCGCAGAGAGCACATACTTGACATCTTCCACCGTAATCTTCTTCTCCGGCTTCATGCACCAAGGAAGATCATCGGAAAAAGGTGTATAATCAGCATTTTCGCCATCCCATACTTTCGTATGAGGATTCAGGCAGCGCAGCATATACCACGCACGCGGCGTATTGTATACATGATCGGAATCATCGTGACTTCCGAAGATTTCGCGCGGATTAACCGTTCCATCCATCGACAGATTCAAATGATGTTTCTCGATAAACTCAGCCAGATCCGCCGAACACATAAAGTTTTTCTGCTCGCCCAGCGCATCTTCCATATCAAACGCATCCAAACCAAGCTGATTCGGCATCACAACATACACATCATCCGGCACACGGCGCGCAATCCAGTGATGTCCACCGATCGTTTCCAGCCACCAGATTTCATCCTTATCCTGAAATGCAATGCCGTTCATCTCATACGTTCCGTACTGCTCCAGCAACATGCCGAGGCGTTTGACGCCCTCTCTTGCGCTGTGAATGTATGGCAGGACAATGTATACAATATCCTCCTCCCCGATGCCTCCGGCAATTTCTTCGCCCTCCTCTGCCGACTGATATGTCACAAGCGGATCAGCTCCGAGCACGCGCGGATTGGATGTAATTGTCTCGGTTGCTGTCATGCCGACATGCGCCGCATTGACACCGCTCGCAGCCCAGATTCCTTCACCTTTTACCGCATTTGGCATCGCTGTATACTGCATCGGATCATCCGGAAGCTTGATCTTCACATGCGAGATGACCGACTCATACTCGCGCGGCTGCTCCTCCGGATGAATGACCGCAAATTTCTTTGGAGTAAAGTGTCCGGCTCCCGAATCGTCGTTTCTTGCGATCATCGTCGAGCCGTCGTAGGAAGCATTCTTTCCTACCAGAATTGTTGTACAAGGCATATGTGATTCCTCCTCTTTCCCTATTATACTATGTAAATCCGAAATCATGTGTCGGGGCTTACCCAGGACGCCTTCTGCTCCGGCACATTGATTTCGCCCTATACTATATATGAAAAGGGCGCGATTCCATGAATCACGCCCCGTGTATCCCAAAATACTTAAAATTAGATGTTCAGCAGATCACTGAATACCTTCAGTGCGCCGTCAGTCTCATGAGCAAGCACGCGTTTTGCAAGAACCTTACCAAGCTGTACGCCTTCCTGATCAAAACTGTTGACATTCCAGATGAAGCCCTGGAACATAACCTTGTTCTCGAAGTGTGCAAGTAACGCACCCATAGACTTCGGATTTACCTGATCTCCGATGATGATGGATGACGGACGTCCGCCCTCAAAGTTCTTGTTGCGGTTCTCGTCAGCCTTGCCACATGCGAAAGCAACGATCTGTGCGGCAACGTTCGCGCAAAGCTTCTGCTGGCTTGTGCTTCCCTGAATATCAACATCGGTACCGAGCTGACTGTTCTTGTAGCCAACGAACTGTAACGGAATGATGTCGGTTCCCTGATGCAGTAACTGGTAGAAAGAATGCTGTCCGTTTGTACCAGGCTCACCGAAGATAACCGGTCCTGTCACATAGTTGATCGGATCACCGAAACGGTTCACCGACTTACCATTGGACTCCATATCAAGCTGCTGTAAGTGAGCCGGGAAACGGCTGAGTGCCTGTGAGTAAGGCAGTACAGCGGTGCTTGGATATCTAAGTACGTTGCGCTCATAGAAACCGATCAAAGCGTCAAGCATTGCGGCATTCTTCATAACATCGGCATTTGCGGAAAGCTTATCTTCCTCTGCTGCTCCGTCCAGGAAATCTGCGAATACTTCCGGTCCGAAAGCCAGAGATAATACAGCGCCTCCAACTGCAGATGTAGAAGAATAACGTCCTCCGATATAATCATCCATAAAGAAAGCAGCCAGATAATCATCACTCTTGGCAAGTGGAGATGTCTCACTTGTAACAGCGATCATATGATTTGCAGGATTCAGTCCCGCGTTCTTTAATGCATCTTTAACAAATGACTCGTTTGTCAGAGTCTCAAGTGTTGTACCTGATTTTGAAACAAGTACGAAGATGGAATGTGCAACATCGATCGAATTTAATACTGCTGCCGCATCATCCGGATCTACGTTACTGATGAATTTGGCTTCCATCTTGAATGTATTATTCTTCTTAGCCCAGTTCTCCAATGCAAGATACATTGCACGAGGACCAAGATCACTACCACCGATACCGATCTGAACAACCGTTGTAAACTTCTCGCCTGCTGCGTTTGTGATCTCGCCTGCATGAACCTTGTTTGCAAAATCAGTGATACGGTTCTGCTGCTCAACGTAAAAAGCACGCTTGTCAACGCCGTCTGCCATAACCGTGTCGCCGAGCTGGCCACGGGTCAGATGATGAAGAACCAGTCTGTTCTCTCCAGTGTTGATCACTGCTCCGTTGTAAAGTTCCTTAAACTTCTCCGCAAGCTGTGCCTCGTCAGCTAATTTTACAAGTGCTGCCAGCACATTGTCATCAACGGCTTTTGCAGCGTAATTATAAGTAAATCCTGCTGCCATCGGGATGCTGTACTCCTTGACACGCTTTGCACCGTTCTCGCCGGACATAACCTCTGCAAGATTGACACGCGCGGTGTCCTTCAGCTCCTGATAGGATGTAAGGGTATCCAAATTGTTCCAGGTAACCATGATAGTTTCCTCCTTAAATATGTTCTCTTATTGAATTATTTCACCTATGTGATTATACTATTAAATCACCATGAGTTCAAGACATGATGCATGAGAAAAAAGCATCATCAATACGTATTTTCACACAATTCGATGATGCTTTCTATGTTATCTGCCTAAATTAAGCCCTGAATTAAAATAATCAGGATCAGGATCGGCAGTATAAATTTAAAATACGGATGCAGCCATCGCGCAATCTTTATGCCTTTTCCCGTATTCGCTTCCTCGAGATAATTGTCGAATCCCCAGCCCCACTTTGTCACGCAGAAAAGCAGATAAACCAGTGATCCGAGCGGAAGCAGCAGATTGCTGACGATGAAATCCTCGCTGTCGAGCACGTCGCGTCCGCCGATCAGATGCAGGTTGCTCCAGACATTGTAGCCCAATACGCAAGGGACACTCGCGATCAGAATGATGATGCAGTTGATCAAAGCCGCCTTGTTACGGCTCCATCCAAACATATCAATGCAGAAAGACATAATATTCTCGAACACCGCAATGATCGTCGAGAAACTTGCAAATGTCATAAACAGGAAGAACAGCGTTCCCCAGAGTCTTCCACCCGCCATATGAACGAACACGTTCGGCAGCGTCACGAAGATCAGTGACGGTCCGGCAGTCGCCTCAACACCGTAGCTGAAACATGCCGGGAAAATAATCAGACCGGACATGATCGCAACAAACGTGTCAAGTGCGCAGATTCTGGCGCCTTCGCCGGCAAGCGAATGCTCGCGGCTCATGTAACTTCCAAAGATCTCCATCGCAGCCACACCAAGGCTCAGCGTGAAAAAGGCCTGATTCATCGCAGCCGAAACCACGTTTCCGAAACCGACGCTCTGCACTGTTGTCCAGTTTGGCACAAGATAGAATTTGATTCCTTCCGCAGCTCCGGAAAGTGTAAAACTGTGTACCGCAAGCACGATGATCAGCACAAGAAGTGCGGACATCATGACTTTGCTGACTTTTTCCAGTCCGTTCTGTAAGCCTCTGCTGCACACAAGAAATCCTGCCAATACGGTCACGACCATCCAGAATGCCATCTGTTTCGGATCGGCAAGAAGATTACTGAATACCGCGCCGGTCGCCTCGGCATCCATGCCCGCCTTAAACTCTCCGGTCAGGAATTTGTAAAAATAAGTGACCATCCATCCGGATACGGTCGTGTAATACATCATGAGCATCACGCATCCGAAGATGGCTACCCATCCGTGCAGATGCCACTTGCTGCCCGGCTTCTCAAGTGCCTGATATGCCTGAACCGCGCTTTTTTTGCTCGCGCGTCCTACCGCAAGTTCCATAGTAAGTACCGGAAGTCCCATAATAACAAGGAAGATCAGGTAAAGCAGCACAAACCAGCCGCCTCCGTTCTGTCCCGCAACATACGGGAATCGCCACACATTTCCGATTCCGATCGCACATCCGGCGCTTACCAGTAAAAATCCCAGACGCGATTTAAATGATTCTCGTTTCATATAAAATGGTATCCCCTTAGTTTATTTTCGTTCTTAAGCGTTGCACAGCTCTGTGACAACTTCATTGATGACCTTGCCGTCGGCTTTACCCTTGAATTCCGGCATGATCGTCTTCATGATCTGTCCCTTGTTCTTAGTCGCGATCACATCGGCAAATTTCTCCTGCACCATCGCAAGGACTTCTTCCTTGGAGAGAAGCTTCGGTGCATACTCCTGCATGATGTCATGGCGCTTCTGATACTCAGCGATCAGCTCGGTACGATCCTTCGGGCAGGAATCGATCTGCTCCTGCACGGTCTTGAGTTCCTTCATGATCGTTGTGTTGACCATATCTTCCGGAATATTGTCACGGCATCCGGCATCGATCGCATTCTTCTTTACTGCGGAAACAAGTGAAGAGATTGCATCTTTGCGCTCTTTGTCGTGTGCCTTCATTGCTGCGATCATATCTTTTTGTAACTGTTCGATTGTCATTTTATTTTCCTCCTGATTTATTTTTCAATACTAATACACATTATAGCGTGATAGTATATTTATTTCTATCCCTATTCGTTTCAATTTCGCATTCGCCATTATTGCAGCTTCATCCCGAACTTTGCGAGATCCACCCTGCCGTCCCGCACTTCGATCCCATCCTCTTCGAGCCTTCGCTCCTGCTCATTGGCTCCGCCGAAAGCGAACGCGCCCGACAACTCGCCCTTGGAATTGACTACGCGGAAACACGGAATATGCTCCGGATCGGGATTTTTATGCAGCGCATTGCCCACCGCTCGCGCCATCCTGCGATCGCCTGCCATCTCCGCAATCTGTCCGTAAGTCGCCACGCAACCCTTCGGAATCTTTTTGACTGCCTCGTAAATGCGTTTCGTCGGGCTGTCTGTCACAAGTTCATAGCTGAGTGCGATCATCCTGCGGATCTCCTCATCCGGAATACTTCCGTCCAGAATTACCGTATTCCAATGTTCCTTATTCTGGTGGTATGCCGGAATGACTGACGCATAAGCACCGCGCCAGATTTCCCGCCAGTCGACATCCACTTTCACATTTAAGTTGATATATCCGTTGCGCTCATACGTCCAAAGGAACGCTTTATCGCTGCCTTTCACACGGACAAGCTGCCAGTTTTCGTCATGAAAAGGCGCCGCCTGATATGTGTCCGGAAACGATAATCCGTATGCAAGTGCTTCGTCTCTTGTCTGCAAGGTGATCCCTCCTTATTTCGAATATCCTTAAATAAGTGTTTACGAAACTCCTGTGGTGGCTTGCCCGGGCTCGGCTGGCTCTGCGGCGGGCAAGCCGCCACAAGAGATTCGCAAACGCTTAAATATCCTTAAAACGAAATCGTGTGATCATGCGGTGTCCAGACACAGTCTCTTGTAATCTCCTTGAGAGAGGAAACGCCGCACATCTTCATCGTATCTTCCAGTTCGCCGCCGATCTTGTCAATGTAACTCTTGACACCCTCGCGCTCTCCACCGTACACTGCGGTCACAAACGGTCTTGCGATAATGACTGCGTCTGCACCCAAAGCAATTGCCTTAAAGACATCCGTACCGGAACGGATTCCTCCGTCCACGAAGATCTTCATCGAACCATCCACTGCATGTGCAATATCTTCCAGCACCTCGGCTGTGGCTGGGCACTGATCCAGCACACGTCCGCCGTGATTCGACACAACAATGGCTGCCGCGCCGGCTTCCTTTGCTTTCAAAGCGCCTTTTGCTGTCATCACGCCTTTTACAATAAAAGGAACGCCTGCCGCCTGTGCAACCTCGCGAAGTTCTTCCACCGTCTTGCTGCCTGCCGGCGGATCAAGATTCTTCAGAAACGGAAGTCCCGCCGCATCCACGTCCATCGCTACCGCGAAGGCTCCGGATGCATGCACCATCTCCATCTTCTCGCGGATCACATCGATGTTCCACGGCTTGACCGTCGGAATCCCGAGCCCGTCTGCTTTCTTGATTGCCTCTGTCGCGGCAACCATCACGTTGCCGTCCGTTCCGTCGCCCGTAAATGCGGCAATGCCGAATTCCGCACACGAAGAAACCAGTATATCATTATAGGAGATGTCGTTTAAGCAGTCGCCGTAATGGAGCTGCACCGCACCGACCGGTCCCGCAAAAAACGGATACTTAAAGCTTTTGCCGAACAGGTTTAAGCTCGTGTCGACCGGTCGGTTCTCCGCGATCGTGTCCATCTGCACACGGATCTCCTTCCATTTATCATAATTGCGCTTCGCGGTGTCTCCGACGCCTTTGGAACCCGGTCCCGGCATCTGACTGCCGCATGCGCGCCCGTTACATTCCGGACATGCCTTGCAATAATTGCCGATGCGCCCTCTCGCCGCTTCGATACACTCTGCGTAGTTCATTGTAATACCTTCTTTCTTTAGAAATTGCATTATTAGCCTAGCATCCTGTATCTCGAAAGTCAATATCAGCTGCCGGAACAGAAGGCACGCGCATCGCAAACAACAAACAGGGCACATGCCGCTTTTCATGCAAAAGCATGTTTACGGTCATATGCCCTGTTTTATGACTAATTGATAAAACTATCAGTTCTTCATTCTGCGCTTACTATTCCACATTCTTAAGTGCCGTATCCATCGGAACTTTCTTGATCCGCTGGAAATCAAGAAACATTACGATGATATATCCGATCAGCACGAACGCAAACATTTTCATGTAACCGATTGTTTCCATATGGAAGGCGTACCAGCCACTGTATGTTGCGAGAATTTCTTTCCATGCAAAACTCATTGCCCACACACCGATCGCTACGGTCAGCGCATCGATGATAACCACAACGATCGAAGTCGAAAGCAAATAGAGGCTTGCGATCTCACGGTTCTCGTAACCTAAGATCTTCGTCATGGAAATCGCATTTTCATTCTTCTCGATGATCAGCTTCGTCAGAAGGTAGATCATCGCCATGGAAAGCAGGATACACAGGACCTGGAAATACTGCATGTACGAGCCCATCGAATGATCCAGCTGATCACACATCTTTGTGATATCGCGCTTGGTGATCGTCGATGCGATCATGTCATCATCGATGTCCGTGATCTTCGTATCAGAGAAAAAGCCGGTGAATGCACCATCATCGAGATCGAACACTTCGCGGTACTGCTCGATCGGCATAAATACGGCGATCGTCTGGCAATGATCGTAGATACCGCAAACTTTAAATTTATAAGTATCGTCCGTATATTTTTCCTCAAGCTTAATGGTATCGCCCACTGCGATATTGTACTTATCCGCATAAGATGCCGAAATATACACCTCGTTCTTCTTCATCGACTCCAGATCCGGAATCTCGATGTATTTGCTATCATCGGAGATACCGTAGGTTGAAATCTCCTCGTCCAAAGCATCCGACCGTTTCACAAGCGACTTCATCGCAAATGTTTCCGCATCTTCATTGTCGGTTGCCACCGTTGAGCCATCCGCATTCTGATAGGTTTTCAACACATACTGGTACTTTGTGAACATGAGGTCTGCCGCATTCTTCTGATAATAACTGAGTGTATCCGGCATACCAACCGCCATCGCCAGCATGACCATAATAAAGCAGATGCCGACAAACAGAATCAGGTAGTTTGCCACATTCTGAAACATGATACGCACGCGGAAACGGCTGAAGAATTTCCAGTGTGGCAGACGGATTGCTTTCTGTCGTTTTGACTTCTTTAAATCGTGGCGCAGAAACTGCAGTGGCGTATGCCGCATCATGCGCACGATCACGATCAGATTGACCACAAACATCAGAATGATCGGAATCACCGTTGTCTTGACAAACGCATCCGGATTCCAGATCGTCTGGTAGGTCGGCAGGCTGTAACTGTTGTAATACATGCCGACCACAACATTTTTAAACACCGTATATCCAAGGATATTTCCGACGATTGCCGCACAAAGTGTCACGATCACCGGCATGGATAAGTAGTGTCTTACCAGCTCGCCTCGTGTATAACCGGACGCGCGGAGCGTTCCGATCGTGGAGGATTCTTTTGCGATCGTATTGCTGATTGTAACCCCAAAGATAAAAGCAATAATCACGATCAGGATATCCAGCAGCACACCGCCCATCGCCATATCGGAACCCATATCATCCGTCGCAAATGTGATTGCCGGATTTCCATATGCCGGAACATAATCCTTGAGTTCATTGCCGTAAAGCATCGTCTGGGTTGCCAGCATCTTGCGGAAATCATCGGACAGCGCCTTTTCCTCCTTCTCATCCGAAGGGGCATCCTCATACTTCCATGCATATACATAATGAATCGATGCGTCAAGCCGGTCGAAGCCTTCCTCCGTGACCATCGCCACATCAAACCTGATTGCATCAAACATGAGATCCGAAGCTTTCTCATGGAGTGTCGAATAGTTGACATATGCAATCAGTCCCACTACTTCAAATTCTTCGCCGCCAACACGGATCGTGTCACCGACCTTCATGCCGACATTGTCCGCATGCATACGGTCCACAGCGATCTCATTTTCCTTCTCCGGCAGGCGTCCGTCCAGCACGCACGCCAGATTGATGTCCGTTGTCTTTTGAAAAACACGAATCGTTCCGTCCGACTTGCCATCATTATTGTTATCTTCCTTCTCGTTGCGGAAGAAATTCTCGTAAAGTGTGACGGGAACATCCTTGGCATCATCGTCATCTGTTTCTGTTTTCGCTGAGACTGCTGCTTTTGCGTTTGTAGTATCTCCATCCGCCTCATTCGTGGACGCAGCAGCAGCTGCCATCACTTCCGACAGATCAACCTGCTCACCTTTTTCCACGTCCTTAAGCAAATCCGCGTCCGACTTATCCTTCCACTCGAAATGACCATCCTCGCGCTTGTATTTCGTCACACTTTCATCCGCTGCGGTCATCATGCTCTCATTCGCAACATACATTCCCGATACGAATCCGATCGTCAGCACGAGAAACGCAAAGACGACCAGATACTTTTTCCAATCTCCGATCAATTCCTTGGGAATACGCTTGATCAGAGGATTTCTTACTCGATTCTTCTTCATAACGCACCCCTTACCACTCGATGTCCGCTGCCGGGATCTTGTGTTCATTGATATCATTGTGGCGCACCGCACCGTCGCGAAGCTTGATGATATGGTCTGCCATATTCTTGATCGCCTCGTTGTGGGTTACCATGATGATCGTGTTGCCGTACTTGGCGTTGACATCCTCAATCAGCTTTAAGATTTCCTTGGAAGTGTTGTAATCGAGCGCTCCGGTCGGCTCGTCACAGAGCAGGATGTCTGGATTCTTCACGATCGCGCGGCCGATCGAAACACGCTGCTGCTGCCCGCCGGACAACTGGTTCGGCAGCTTGTGGCGATGCTCGTACAGACCGAGCGTATGTAAGAGATCATCGATATCAAGCGGGTTATCGGACAGATACGCGCCGACCTCGATATTCTCCTTCACATTCAGATTCGGGATCAGATTGTACATCTGGAACACATAGCCAAGATGCTTTCTGCGGTACTGCGTCAGCTTCTTCTCGCTCATGTCCTCAAGCTTGTCGCCCGCGATCGAGATGTAACCGGAGTCCGCATGATCGATTCCACCAATAATATTAAGCAGCGTCGATTTGCCCGATCCGGAAGGTCCCAAAAGCACGCAAAATTCGCCTTTTGCCACAGAAAAATTCATTCCGCGCAACACTTCCTGCCGGGTTTCGCCACTGCCGAAACCTTTCTTTAAATCTACAATTTCCAAAAATTGCTTTGTATCGTTTGCCATAATTACTCCCTTCTTGCTACATTCCTATACAGGATTCATTGTCTGGTTAGTTTTAACTAATTCTCAGTTTCATTATAGCGGAAGAAAACATATGAGCAAGTGTTCAAATGATACATTTTATCATTAAGCATTTTTTCGGAAAATTGTGGAAACATTCTATTGAAAAGCTCTATCGTTTTTGTTGATTATTGCGAAACATCCGCGGATTTTTTTCGAAATAATAATATAAAAAGCCCCACGCATTGTAATTCGTTTTACAAAATTACTGCGTGGAGCAATGCTTTTTATCGGATAAGAAAATGCGGAGAAAGAGCATATTCCTTGTTTCCTGCCCAGACCTTTACATTGATGCGGTAATCACCCGGCTCCAGTTCTCCGTACAGATCCGTCCAGTCATACTCGTGAGAAACACCTTCCTCCTTTGGAATCACAATTCCAATGTCTTTAAATGCAACATCGTCTTTTGCATCAAGTGCTTCCCACTGATTCCCATTCTTCTTTTCAACAGAGAAATACTCACCGGTCATATACTCGCCTTCCAGCTGCGGGTCATATCGCATAAATTCAACCGTTGCTGCTGTCTTCGACGCTTTCGTGACAAGTGCCTGTGCACCAATTGTATCATTATTGGCATCTTCATCGTACACACCGATCGCGCCCGACTGCTCACTTGCATCATATTGCAATGTATCGAGGATCTGCATCACCTGATCTCCATATGTGAATGAATCCGTTTCCTCCTTATCCTTACTGCCATCCTGTTCTGTCACATTTTCTGAATTCTTCCCCTCGTATTCACGATTCGTTGCGTCAAGATTCCACCATGCATCCACATCCCAGGTCTCTGCCACGATTTTCTCGTTATCTCCTCGAAATACAACATACGACCAGATTTTACTTCCATCATAATAACCGATATTGGCATCCGCACCGGCAACCGTCTCACGTTTCTCTTCCAGGCCGGTTCCGCACACACCGAATGCATCACTATAACCGACTTCCACACAGCCTTTCTGTCCCTTCGGGCAGATCTGAATTCCGTATGAACTGCCGAACAGCGCATCATCGCCGGCAGAACACGCGCGGTACTCCCAGCCGTCCGGAATCGTAAGCGTGATTGAACCGTAAGGACCGGGCTGCGTTACGGTTGTGCCTTTTACTTCCTGTGCATTCGCCTGCGTTGCACCCTCGTCCGTAGTCTCTGTCCCATCCGCCACCGGCTGCGTGCTATCAAGCGGCAGTGTTGCAACGCCTCCGCATCCGGTCGTTGCGAGAATCGTTGCGGTCAGCGTGAGCGCCGAAATCATATTGGGTAAAAAGCGTTTTCTCATCGTAGCATCCTCCTGATTTAAACATCGGCCCATTGAAAACCTGCTTCAATTACTGAATCATGCATGTAAAAATTATCCAATGGAATCTCTTTCTACTTTATATGTGTTTCCGAGGTTATATTTTGTTGCACCAATCACTGTTTTTTAGAAATTCAGTGATTTTTATCTATTTATGAGCGGCTTTTTCACTGTTTTTCAAAAAAGCAGTGATTTTTTATCGTATTTAAGTGAATTTTTCACTTTCTTTGACTCAACACGAGAATCAGCACAAACGTAATCACTTCCGATCCGAGAAAAGACAGCCACACACCGTTAAGTCCGAACAGGCTTGCAAAAACGATCGCACAGATCACAATTGCGATCGCGCCTCGCGTGATCGATCCGACAATCGCCGGACGTGGACGATCCACTGCCGAGAAATAGGCGACGAGCATAATGTTGATTCCCGCGAACAGAAATCCGAGGAAATACAAACGCAGACCGGCATGCGCGTAGGAAAGAAGTGCCTCGTTGCGTTCGCTGTTGAAGATGGCGATCCAGCCGTCCGTCCAGCCCCATGCCGCTGCGATCATGATCACTTCTGCGACAAGCGCCGCCATAATTCCCCAGCGCAGGAACGTTTTCACCTGCTGTCTATCGCCGCGACCATGGCTTTCGCTGATGAGCGGCTGCGCGCCCTGCGCAAGTCCGTTGCAGATCGACATCGCAACAATTGACAGATTTGCGATCACACCATACGCCGCCACTCCGACATTTCCGGCGATACCGAGGATCAGCATATTGAATACGATCGTGATGACCGCCGATGAAATCTCTCCGACAAAAGCCGAGATGCCGAGCGGGCAACACAAAACGATATGGCTGAAATCAGGCTTTTTCCAATGAAATGCAACTGCATTTTTGCGTCCGAGAAAATGCGTGCAGCACACAAGCATTGTGATGATCGGGCTTGCTGCTGTGGCAAGTGCGGCACCCGCCATCCCCATACCAAGCGGAAACATTAAAATATAATCAAACAGAATGTTGAACATGCTGCCGCTGATGGAACCGAGCATCGCGGTGGAGGTCGCATTATCATTGCGCGCAAACGCTGTAAAGGTATAATTGCACATGAAAAACGGCGCACCTATCATGGCGATCCGAAGATAGGTCTTGCCCAACGCAACCAGCTTGGTATCCGCCCCAAGTAGCGCCAAAAACGGTCCCGGTGCAAAGATTCCGATCATAATAAAAATAATACTGCAAAGGATACTCCATGTGATCGACTGTGTGAAAAAGTAATCGGTATTCTGGCCCTGTGCCTTGCGGATGCTGTAGCGCGTCGCCGATCCGATACCGATCATCGCACCGATCGCATACATGAGGCCATAGACCGGCAGGATCAGATTCAGCACCGCCAGACCGTTTGCGCCCTCGCAAACCGAAATGAAGAAGGTGTCTGCAAGGATGTAGATTGAGATACCGATCATTCCCGCAACGCTTTGTACCATATATTTTGCAAATTTCTGAAGCATTGTCTTTTCTCCCATATATGAAAATCAACTTGTGCAAACATTCTGTGAAATACTCCCCCGCTGTAAAAAAGCATCCGTCTACACATCTTCTAAGACCTAACGATGTGTAACGGATGCCTTGCATCTTCCTACCCGGTGGCAAATTCTCTATGAATGATGCCATTGTAATTGGTCATCTAAATTATGTCAAGACAGATTTCGCTACTTCATCAAATTATCCGACATCTGCGAGATAAACTCATGATCCGGCGTGTCTTCGCTGCACTTCCGCAGTCTGCGTCTCCTGCGTATTTGAAACTTCCTGCGTCTGTGTTTCCCCGACCTGCTCCGTTGTCCCCGTCGGCGCAGCATTGCAGCCGGTCATCGCCATCGTTGCGGCAAGACAAGCTGCTGTAAAAACCCTTTTTTTCATAACCCCACTTCTCCTCCTTATGATATTCAATCGTACAGATGATACTCCTGCTTCTTCTTCGCAAAAGCCTCACTGTCCGTTATATAACTCTGCAACAGCGCATCCTTATCCCAATCGCCGAGGAGCGCGTCATCGCCGGAAAGCAGTGCAAGCATCGGTGCCTTCTTGCCCTCGATCGGCGGTAGGATCCGAAACTTGTCGCCGTAATCCTTGCGGATCCGGTCAAGCAACGTGATACCAAACGTGACAGGGCGAAAACTTGCCGCATCCGTCACATGGAGTACCACACCCGCACACGGGGTGCCCTCGAACTTGGAAGTCGATGGAATAAACCAGACCGGAGTCGTGATCACGCCCGGCAGCTTCTCGTTATTCAGCTTCTCCGACAGATCCTCCGCATCGATGAAATCCGCTCCCATCACGCGGAACGGCGCCGATGTACCGCGTCCCTCGGAGAGGTTCGTTCCCTCCAGCAGACACATGCCCGGATACACGAGCACCGACTCGTAATTCATGAGTGCCGGGCTCGGAGCCACCCAGATCTTGCCCCACTCCGGATACAGCATCGACCGCTTCCAGCCGGTACACTCCACCACCTGCAGATCACATCCGATCGCTTCCTCTTTGTTCAGCAACAGCGCTGCCTCGCCTGCCGTCAGTCCGTAACGATATGGGAAATTACAGCAGCCGACAAAACTTTTGAATGCATCCTTTAAAATATTTCCCTCGACAACCTCACCGCCGATCGGATTCGGGCGATCCAGCACGATCAGCTTTTTGCCGGAGGCCGCACAATCGATCATCGCGTTGCGCAGCGTGGACAGATAGGTAAAAAAGCGCACTCCCACGTCCTGAATATCGTAGATCAGCACATCAAACTGATCGAGCATCTCTTCCGTAAAATGCCTGCCGTTCTCTCCGTACAGACTGTAAACCGGAACGCCCGTCTCCGGATCAACGGACTGCGCCACCAGCTCACCCGCACCGATGTTGCCGCGCACACCGTGCTCCGGTCCGAACAAAGCGGTCAGATGACACATCTCGTTCAGTATTGAAATATCCGACTGCAACTGACTGTCGCGCCCCGTAATGTTGGTCAGAAGCGCAACGCGCGCATCCGCCAGCGTTTTCTTGTATTCCCCAATATGATCAATTCCGTATTTCAGCATGATTTCCCCCAAATATGACTCAAAATTTTACCCTTTCGCTCCACGAGGCGATGCATCATAGATGCACCGCAGGCAAGAGATCAAAGATGTAACGTGGGCGATGCATCATAGATGCACCATGAGCGATACATCAGAGATGTACCGTGGGCGATGCATCATAGATGCACCGCAAGCGCAACACGTCCCTTGGCTTCCTCAAGCAAACGCAGCGCCTCTTCGGCACTGACGCCTTTTTCGATCATAACAATCGCAGTCTTCGGGCGGTAATCGCACTGCTCGAGAGTCTGTTTTGCTTCCTCGCGCGAAACGCCGGTTGCCGTCTGCACGATCGTCGCACACCGATCGACAAGCTTCTGGTTGGACGGCTTCACATCCACCATGAGGTTGCCGTATACCTTGCCCATCCTGATCATCGCGCCCGTGGAGAGCATGTTGAGCACCATCTTCTGCGCGGTACCGCTTTTCATGCGGGTGGAACCCATGACAACCTCCGGTCCCGGCATCGGAGCAATTCCGATGTCCGCAAGCTGATCGATCTGCGAATCCTTACAACAGGTCACACCGATCACTTTCGCGCCAAGTGACTTCGCATACTTCATTGCACCGATCACATACGGCGTTCTGCCGGATGCAGCGATGCCGACCAGCACATCATCCTTGCCAAAATTGATCTCTTTTAAGTCGCCCACACCGAGCTCCTCGTCATCCTCTGCGCCTTCCACTGCCTGAAACATCGCCGGATAACCACCGGCCATCAGACCGACAATCTGCTCCGGCTTTGTGGAATACGTCGGCGGACACTCCACCGCATCCAGCACACCCAGTCGACCGGAAGTGCCACATCCGCTGTAGATCAGTCTTCCGCCTGCCATCAGGCACTCCGCGATCACATCCACCGCTGCCGCGATATGCTCCGTTTCCACCTCAACCGCTGCTGCGACTTTCTTGTCTTCCTCGTTGATCAGACGCACCATCTCCAGCGTCGACAACTCATCAATATGTAGCGTATTTGGATTTCTCTGCTCCGTTGCAATCTTGCTGATATCCATTTTTTGTCCCCCTGTTTTCTATTATAACTATGGTAAAATTTTCTATTTTAAGCTCTGCCGCGCCATCAGCACCGCGCCGATCGCCGCATTGTCGCGTGGTTCGACACATTTGAATCCTGCGCAGCGCTTACCGATTTCCTGCACCAGAAGCTTTCGGTACATCGTATCGTGCTCCAGCAGCCCGCCGAGCAAAGCCACCTCTCCGGACTTCATCTGCAAACGGTCCGCCACCAAAGCGACCTGTTCGCTCAGAAGTGACGCATTTTCCGTCAGGATTGCAAGTGCTTTCGCATCGCCTGCTGCAGCTGCCTGCTCCGCCACACGCGCAAGCTGCGCCACCGCGCTCTTGTCGTTCGTGTATACATGCGCGATCAGTTTCTCGCGACTCGTGATCTTGTGTTCACTCGCAAGAAGCTGCGCGAGCATGTCCGCCTCGTTTGTACCCGCATCCCATGCGTGCGCCACCGCGCGAAGCACGTCCCTGCCGATCGCATAACCGCTGCCTTCGTCCCCGATCAGATGGCCCCAGCCACCGATGCTGACCGTCTCGTCGTCCGCGTTGCGGCCGAAACAGATTGAGCCGGTTCCCGCCACGACCGAGATGCCCGGCTCACCTTCGAGCGCGCCCCACAGCGCGATCTCCTGATCGCCAACCAGCTGCCAGTTTGTGATGTTGGCTTTTTCCATCGCCTGCTGCACAAGACTGCGCATCCGCGGATTGCTCACGCCCGCCGCACCGATACACAGCGCCTCGCATTCGCCGGTCTGCCGCAGAAATTCGCAGATCTGCACCATCAAAATCGTAAATCCGTCTACCCCTATACTGTTGACGTTGAACGGACCAAACGTCTCCGTCGCCACCGTGCGACCGTCAAGGTCGCTGCAGATGACCGCCGTCTTGGTTCCGCCACCGTCGATTCCCGCTACAAATTTCATAATCGTCCTCCTCCGTGAGATGCAATTATCATTACTTTTATTATGCC
>CAKRKX010000006.1 GCA_934358675.1 uncultured Agathobacter sp.
ACCCAGTCACGCCTCTCGTATTGCGAACAACGTACCATGTATCATCATTCATAATCATATGAATCAGAACATAGCCAGGGAACATCTTCTTGGAAACCTGTTTCTTCACTCCGTTCTTAACTTCTGTCACTTCCTCGAGAGGAACACGAACCTCAAGAATCTGGTCTTCAAGATGTCTGTTCTCGATTGTCTTATCAATATTCGCTTTGACTTTGTTCTCATAACCTGAGTAGGTATGAACTACATACCAATTCGCTTCTGCCATAATCACTTTGCCTCCGTTAAATGTTTAAACCAACAAGGAAATTCACGCCGTACTGAATCAGCCAATCCAGTAACGCGATAATAAGACCGGTAACTACAGATACAGCAATTACCGCAATAGTCTGTCTGACAACTGATTTCTGATCCGGCCAAACAATCTTACGGAATTCAGCCTTCAAACCAGTGAACCAGCTTGTCTTTGGAGCCTTTTCAACGTTCTCTGTGTTTCCCATTTCGTAACTCCTTTACTCTGTCCTAGACTACTTAGTTTCCTTGTGCATTGTATGAGTCTTGCAGAATCTACAATACTTTTTGGTTTCCATTCTGTCCGGATGAGTCTTCTTGTCCTTTGTCATGTTGTAATTACGACGCTGGCACTCTGTGCAAGCTAATGTAATCTTTGTGCGCACAACTTCCACCTCCGTTTTAATTCTTTGTGTTGCTGCCTAAAAAAAGGCATAAAAAAAAGACCTACTTCCAAGCCTTCATAGAATAGCACGATTTACTGCGTCCGTCAACAACTTTTTTTGCAAAAAAGCGCGAGTTTTAAGGGAAATTTTGCTTTTTCCAATATTATACACTATATATAGAAGAAAATGAAACTTTTTTCGTGCATCTAGCTATTGAATCTGCTAGACATGTCCGATATAATATATGTGCATAAATGGATTTACTGTCATCAGGCGAAGCTTGATGACCTGCGCGTGCATCCGCACGCTTCCCATTGCCCGATTTCACGGAAGAAAGGAGGGGAACTCATATGGCTCGTATCGACAACGCATACAATTACTATATGTCGACGTATGCAAATAAAGAAGTCTCGCGCTATGACTCGCACAAAAAGAGTGATCTGCGCAAAGTCTACAACCAGATTGTAAAAAAGAATAAAGAATCCCCTCTGTACAAGATTTCGGATCCAGAGGAAGCGAAGCGGTACGCAATCGACATCAAGGAGAGCGCAAAGTCGATTCAGAATGTCGTGGCATCTTTGTCGGATCGCTACGGTTCCTTTAATGATTCCTTCCGGAAAAAAGTTGCGGTATCCTCTGACGAGGACACGGTAGGTGTCTCCTATATCGGCGACGGAAGCGAAGCCAATCAGGCGGAAAGCTTCTCCATCTCCGTTGAGCAGCTTGCAACCCCACAGGTGAATGAGGGTAATTATCTCAAAGACAGCGGGCACAGTCTGCGGCCGGGATCCTATTCCTTTGACCTGACAACCCCCGGTGCTGCTTATGAATTCCAATATAATGTAAGTTCCGAAGAAACCAACCTGGATATCGAGCAGAAGCTCGCGCGGCTTGTAAACAGTTCCAATCTCGGAATCACTGCCGAAATCCGCTCAGACGGCAAAGGATCGAGCGCTTTGGCACTGACCTCGACACAGACAGGACTCAGTGAAAACGAGAAAGCACTTTTTACCATTTCGCCGGACGCCAGCCCGGGATCTATGGAGTCCATGAAGATTCTAGGTATCGACCAGGTCACGGAAGAAGCGCATAACTCCAGCTTTACGCTAAACGGCAACACACACTCCTCTCTGTCGAATACCTTCTCTATTAATAATGCCTTCGAGCTCACACTCAAAGGCACAACCAAAGACAAGGCTGCAACGATCGGATTTAAAGCCAACACCGATGCGATCGCCGACAATATTCAGACACTTGTGGACGCTTACAATCATATTCTTACGGCAAGCGATCCCTATGCGGGCACCGAAACAAGCGGTGGCAAACGCCTCACGCACGATATCGCATCCGTGTCGCGTTCGCAGCAGGCATCTTTGGAATACATCGGTCTCATGGTTGCCGATGACGGTTCCATCTCGATCGACCGCGATATTCTCTCGAATGCGGTCGAACCGAACCGTGCGGACCAGACCTTCCAGACACTCGCCGATTTCCGCGACGCTCTCGGAAAGAAGGCAGAAAACATCTCGGTTGATCCGATGAACTATGTCAATAAAGTGGTAGTTGCGTACAAGAATCCGGGACACAATTTTGCAACACCATATGTCAACTCCATCTATTCCGGCATGATGATGGATCGATACGCATAAAGCTGCGTTACCTATCTATGATATAGGGGCGCAGTTTTTTGTTGCAAAAAAACGAGGCATCTCTGCCTCGCTTTATATCTTAGTTTCCCTTACTGCTGAGCGGATTGCTCCGCGTCTCAAAGAACTGATTGTTGTCGATCCGCGCACGATCATGGTCGTTGTACATACTGCTCTGGCGGATCGCCGGAATCTCATCGTCCTCCTCCGGGAAATACTTCGGTCCCGCTGTAAACGGATCCGCATCCGTCCCTTTTAATAAAGAAATGTGTGTATTCGTCGTATTCGTCGTTTTCTTCTTGCTCATGACAGCCTCCTATCGTTTTCAGATAGTATGCACAATACCCGAGTTTTTACAATTGAATAAAAACTTTACACCTTTTATATTTTCGAAAAGCAATATGTCTCTGTCATCCGGAATTACTATACGAACGGATTGTAGAATCGGCTGCCATCCGAAAACGTAATCAACAGACTTACCACAGCGAATACCAACGCGGCAACGATTACCGTAAGATCCTTGCCGGTAAGCTTCTTCCCCGAATACCAGGTTCTCTTTCGGTTCTTGCCGAAGCCGCGAAGTTCCATCGCATTACTGATCACATCGATGCGGTCCATGCTGGTAAAAATAAGCGGAAACAGAATCGCCGACATGCTTTTGATCCGGTCCATAAGCCCGGACTTGGAGCTCATCTCGATTCCGCGCGCCTCCTGCGCATGCTTGATTTTTGTAAAATCCGCCTGCACGTCCGGAATGTAGCGAAGTGCAATCGCGATGGAATAACTAATCTTATAGCTGACGCCGATCTTGTTCATAGATGCCGCAAACTCACTCGGATTCGTCGTCAGAATAAACATCAGAACCGCAGGAATAACGGTAAAGTACTTAATCATAATATTAAATTCGTAAAAAAGCTGCTCTGTCGTAATCGTATAATTCCCGGCAATATGTAACAAATCGTGCTGTGCCCCGTAAATTTTCACACCTTCATACGGCGAGAAGAGAAAGATTGCAAGCAGATTCAGGCACAGGAAAAACAAGATAAACTTAAACACCGTCGAAATCTGCTTCCACTCGATCTTCGATACCCGGAAAATGATCAGGCTGCTTACCAGCATAAAGAGAAGGACTCTCGTATCATAAGTAATCATACTGACGATCGACCAGATCAGGAAAAAGACAAGCTTGGTCAGACCACTCAGGCGATGGATCCACGTATCTTTCGGTTCATAGGTCAATAATCTAGACATCTCTTCCCACCTCTCTCTCGTACTGAATAAAGCGTTCCACAAAGGCGGTCGGATCCGGTATATCACATTGCAGCGCCAGATCATAGAGTGATGTCTTCTTCAGATAAGCGCGGTCGGAAATCTCCTCATTCGTTAAAATATGAGCCGGCGTGTCGTCCGCAAGCATCTTTCCATCCGCGATCACAATTGCACGATCCGTATATTCCAGCATCAGATGCATATCATGGGTAATCATGATAATGGTAATGCCCAGTTTTTCATGAATCCTGCGCAGGAACTCCATGATTTCCGTATAATGGCGGAAATCCTGTCCGGCGGTCGGTTCATCCAGAATTAACACTTCCGGATTCATCACAAGGATGGATGCAATCGTCACACGCTTTTTCTGCCCGAAACTGAGCGCCGATACCGGCCAGTTCCGGAACGGATAAAGTCCGCAGATTTTTAAGGTTTCAAACACGCGCTCCTTAATCTCTTCCTCTGCTGTCCCTCGCACACGAAGCCCCAATGCGACTTCGTCATAAATCATCGGCTTAGAGATCATCTGATTCGGGCTCTGCATCACAAGACCGATCTTCTCGCCGCGCTCCTTGATGGAATATCCCGCCAGATTATCTCCGTTTAAGTAAATTTCGCCTTGATCCGGCTGCATAAAGCCACAGATCAGGCTCGCAAGTGTCGATTTTCCGGCGCCGTTCTTGCCGACGAGTGCCACCATCTCTCCCTTGGAAATAGAGAAATCTATATGTGAAAGAACAGGCTGCCCCGGCTTATAGGAGAAACTCAAGTCACGGATCTCTAAAGCCGGCTCCCTGTTCGGTGTTTTCTTCGTTAACTGAACCTTGTCATACCAGTTCTGTATCTTCTCTTTGTATGGCAAGAGATTCATGGATTCAATATGCTGCGGCAGATCCGCTTTCTCGATCCGGCATCCGGCATATTTTAACGCCGTAATATAAAGAGGCTCACGGATTCCCTGCTCCTTTAGCACCGGTCCCGCCAAAAGCTCGTCCGGCCGGACATCGGCAACAATCCTTCCATCTCCCACCACAACAATCCGATCCACATCGCGGTATAGTGCATCCTCAAGACGATGCTCAATGATCAGAATGGTCGTATTATTCTTCTTATGAATACGATCGATCAGGTCTATCGCGCGCTTACCGGTCGCCGGATCCAGGTTTGCCAATGGCTCATCAAACAGTAAAATATCTACATCATCGACAATGACGCCCGCCATCGAAACGCGCTGCTTCTGCCCTCCCGACAAAGCATTCGGCGCATGATCCAGCAAATTCGTGATATCCACCGTCTTTGCGACACGATCCACACGCTCAAACATCTCATCCTGCGCAATACAATCGTTTTCCATAGAAAAGGCGACATCCTCTGCCACCGTAAGTCCGATAAACTGACCATCCGTATCCTGCAGGACAGTTCCGACTAACTTGGACAGCCCAAAAAGCCCAAGGTCCTTCGGCTCCTGTCCCTCGATTTTCAAGCTTCCCGTGCTCTCACCGGTAAATGAAAATGGAACCAGCCCGTTGATACAATGGGCAAGCGTCGACTTGCCCGAACCGGATGGTCCCACAATCAAAACCTTCTCTCCCGGATAGATCGATAGATTGATATCCAGAAGAGTCGGTTCTACCTGTGATCGATATTTAAAAGAATAATCCTTAAATTCGATAATTGGTTCCATAAAATCTTAATCTTCCTTTGAAAGACTGGATGATTTCGCTCCAATCTTAGAATATGCTGCTGTCAAAATCGTTCCCAATACGCCAACCGCAATAATATTTGCTACAAAAGCTGCTGCACCCTGGGCAAATACTTTTTTTACAGGCTCTGCGTAAATCAGAATATCCAATACTGGCGCTACAATTACCCATGCAATCAGGTTTCCAATCACCTGAACCACATTAAACTTCACAATCTGCTTCTTGGTAAATCCGCCTTCTTTTACTGCAAACTGCTTTGCAAAAAGACCGATTGCAATGCCGAATACCGCATCCGGAAATACCCAGCTCCACCATACACTACCGTAGAAAAGTGCGTCTCCGATCGCATGTCCTGCAAGTCCCATGATTCCACCAACCACCGGACCAAACACTGCTGCGAAAAATGCAAGCAGAGCCGCTCTCGGCTGTAAAGATGTGTTTGGAATAATTCCAAGAGGAATCTGTACGTTTGTCAGCACGATAAACAACGCTGTACCGATACCGGTTGCAACAACTTCTTTGATACCAAATTTGTTTTTCATAATGTACTCCTTCCGCTGCCTGTGGCAGCTTTTACTCCGGGCTGTATACCTACAGCCGCATGTTCTCATATATCATAAGCTATGAAGTGCGTTTTTTCAATATACAATTCGGGGGATTTGAGCGATTCCGCATATCCGCTTTTACTGATAAAGATCAAATGCTTACGAATTGCTTCCGGCGGCTTGATCTCTCAATATTTGAACAGAATGGCTAATTCCCTCCCGAATTGAAAATTGCGCTTTCCATCCAAGTTTTCGTAATTTGTACCCATCTAGGACCTGCCGATCAATCGGACTTTTTTCAATTTTGCTCTCGTTTTTCGCCAACCGCATATCGACTGCATTGCCAGAAACTGTTGCACATGTTTCCGCAAATCCTCTTATCGTAATCGTCTCTTGCGATGCTATATTGTACGCATTCTGTTCTTGTCCATGGAGCAACATGGTAAAAATTGCAGCCGCACTATCCGCTATGTAGAGATAAGAGCGTTCCTGCAATCCTTCGCTTTTTAACACGATATTTTTATGTGAAGCAGCACTCCGTATAAATTGCATATGCGCGCGATTGTCCGACTCCAAAGCATTCGGTCCAAATGTATGGCAAAGTCTCGCAATAACAATCGGCAAATGGTATTGTTCCGCATAACATATACACAAATTTTCCGCCACCTGTTTCCCCAATGGATAACAGGAACGTGCAGATAAAATATCGACAGTTCCATTCTCCGTCTCTTTGTGTCCGCTTCCTTTCGTCTTATACTGTCCATAGACCTCCCCGGAAGATACAAACAGAAAACGCTTTGCGCCACAATTTTGGGCAAAATCCAGAACATTCCGTGTTCCCTCGACACTTTTCATAATGGTACCTGCAGGGTCTTCCCGAAACAATGCCGGATAAGAATTCGCAGCCGCATGGATCACATAATCGACCGAAAAGTCAAAACGAAATTCGCCACAAATATCAGCAACCACATAATGCAAATCGTTTTCTTCTTTTCCAAAACGCTCTTCTAATTTCTGATAGCTTCTGGAAGCTGCAAAAATCTGTATTTGTGCCGCATGATATCGGTTCATATATCGCAACATATCGACAAGAAAGGAGCCTACCAATCCGGTCGCTCCTGTAATCAAAATTCTTGTTTCATATAATCGTTCAAATGCCGGTATATCTTTACATGCGGCAGCAATATCATCTTTGTAAAGCGTATTTTGCAAATAATCCATGTTTACCTCACTTTAACCAATCATCTCTTTTTGCCAGAAGAAGTGCCTTAAAGATATCGATATCTTCCACCGTTGTAATCTTAACATTCTTCTCTGAGCCTGCACAAAAATGCACCTCTTCCCCCAACTCAATCATCAAAGTACATGTAGCGACCGAATTCGTGATACCTCGCTTTAGTGCCTCTTTATGAGCCCAGCAAAGCTTTCCTAAAGGGAATGCCTGTGGTGTCTGTGTACGGGCAAGAGAATCCCTGCTTATAACCTCTTTTGAACGGTTCGGATCTGTCTCGCGCAGCAACATCGCCTCCGCACACGGAATCACTGTCACTGCAGATCCGTTCATTCGGCACTGCGCGATGCACCCTGATATAATTTCCTGCGAAACATTCGGACGGATTCCATCATGGATCAGAACAATATCATCATCCTCATAATGCTTTTCCAACTCAAATGCCCCGTTGCGGATCGACTCCTGACCGCATAAGCCACCATCCACAACCCATTTCAGTTTTGAAATATTAAATTGTCTGGCATACGCCCACAGGATTTCCTGCCATCCTTCCAGGCAGACAACCGCGATTTCATCAATCTCCGGATGCTTTTGAAATGCCTCAAGCGTATAAATGATAACCGGCTTATCATTTATATTCAAAAACTGCTTCGGAATGTCCTGATTCATCCTGACACCTTTACCGCCTGCAATAAGTAATGCAATATTCATAACCTAGCCCCCGAATCCTTGGATATCAGCCCATTTAAAACTGCTTGCGGCAGGACTGACACTATTTACCATGTTTACTTCTGCTCATTCAAATATGCTTCCAACTCGTTGCGAACATATTCCAATGACAACAGTTTCTCTTTTACCTGCTCCACATCCAGCATCGTCGTATTATCCGACGTAAATTCCGTAAGCTTCGCCTTCTCTACCTGTCCTTTTTCAAAATACTGTTCATAATTTAAATCTCTGTTATCAGCCGGAACCCGGTAGAAATTCCCCAGATCATACGCATGCAAACATTCTTCCTTCGTAAGAAGCGTCTCTGATTTTTTCTCACCGTGTCTGGTTCCGATATAATGGATTTCATTTTTATCGTGAAACAATTCTCTGACTGCCTGTGCCAACGTTCCGATTGTACATGCCGGAGCCTTCTGAACCATAATATCTCCCGGCTGCGCATGCTCAAACGCAAACATAACCAGATCCACCGCCTCATCCAGACTCATAAGAAAACGCGTCATTTCCGGATCTGTCACCGTAATTGGCTTTCCCTCTTTGATCTGGTCAATAAACAACGGAATGACGGAACCTCTGGAACACATAACATTTCCGTATCGCGTTCCGCAGATCACAGTACTCTCCGTTGTTCTTGACTTTGCCACAAAAACACGCTCCATCATCGCCTTACTGATTCCCATCGCATTGATCGGATATGCAGCCTTGTCCGTCGATAAACAGATTACCTTCTTTACACCTGCCTGAATCGCCGCGGTCAGCACATTGTCGGTTCCGATCACGTTTGTCCGGACTGCTTCCATCGGGAAAAATTCGCAGGACGGAACCTGTTTTAAAGCCGCAGCACTAAAAATATAATCCACACCAAAGATAGCATCCTGAACGCTTCGAATATCCCTGACATCCCCAATGTAAAACTTAATCTTGGAATTGTTATAAAGCTTACGCATATCATCCTGCTTCTTCTCATCTCTGGAGAATACCCGGATTTCCTTGATATCCGTATCCAAAAATCTCTTTAATACTGCGTTACCAAAGGAACCGGTTCCTCCGGTAATCATCAGCGTCTTTCCTTCAAAAATGCTCATCCCAGTTTCCTCCAAACCTTATCATCAATAATTCTCGTATAGCTCTGAATGATGCGAATTACTGCAGATGAAACATTCTCAACCTCATAATCCGGTACCAATTCTCCAAAATCTCCAAGTTCTGCCATCTTAACCGCCATATCAACCGACTGTAGCAGTGACTCTTCCGTAATCCCACCAATCACAAATGCACCCTTGTCGAGTGCCTCCGGCCGCTCCGTAGAAGTTCTAATACAAACCGCCGGGAAATGGCTGACCGCCGTCTCCTCCGGCATCGTTCCACTGTCCGATACGACGCAGAACGCATGCTTCATCAAATGACTGTAGTCTGTGAAATTAAACGGCGGCATCTTTCTTACCAATGGGTGAAATTCAAAGTTACGTTCTTCTACAAATTTTGCGCTTCTCGGGTGCAGCGAATAAATCACCGGCATCTGATAAGTCTCTGCCATCCCATTCACAGCATTCATAAGACTCTCGAAATGTTCCGCCTGATCAATATTCTCCTCTCGATGCGCGGATAAAACAATATACTTTCCGGACTCCAATCCCAGTTTCTCCAACACTTTGCTGCCATCAATCTCCTTCTGATGCGCAAGAATAACCTCTTTCATAGGAGATCCCGTAACATAAATATGTTCCTTTCGCACCCCCTCCGCAATCAGATATCGTCTCGCATGCTCCGTGTACGGAAGATTCACATCCGAGATGTGATCCACAATCCTTCGATTCGTCTCCTCCGGAAGATTCTCATCAAAGCATCGGTTTCCGGCTTCCATATGAAAAATCGGCACCTTAAGACGCTTCGCAGCAATTGCAGACAACGCTGAATTGGTGTCCCCGAGAATCAAAAGCGCATCCGGCTTTACTTTCTGCATCAGAGAATAGGACTTTGCAATAATATTTCCCATGGTCTCTCCCAGGTTGTCACCAACAACGCCGAGATAATAATCCGGCTTCCGAATGCCCAGATCATCATAAAATATATCATTCAATCTCGCATCATAATTCTGTCCGGTATGAACAAAGATATGATCAAAATAAATATCTGCCTTCTTAATAATCTCTGACAATCGAATCAACTCCGGTCTGGTTCCGGCGATTGTCATAACTTTAAGCTTTCTCATAATCATTATACTCCTTTATATTGCTGATACAGATCCGGATGATTTCTTATCCACTCTCCCATCTCCCGAACCATCTCATCATAGTCCGGAACCATAAATGGCTGCTCCGGTCTGGTGTTGATTAAAGTCTTGTCACTTACGATTGTCCGTTCTTCCTGTATCTGTATCGGCTTCTGCCTACAATATCGGTCAAAAAGCCTCAAAAGATTATATTTACTGATAAACTCGTTGTTCACAAGATGATACAGTCCCGTCTGTGGATTCTCGCACTCCTGCGCAATCACTTTCGCAAGCTGGAGTGTTGTCACCCCGGACCAAATCACCCTCTGATATCCGAAAACCGCTGCCTTTTGCATCATAAACCAATGAAACAATCCGATTCCATTCGCTTTCAGTTCCGGTCCGATGATCGACGTGCGAATCGTAAGATTCTTATCGTCACACACCTCTCCAAGCGCTTTGGATCTGCCATAATAAGAACTTGCATCCGGCCGATCCGCTTCCGAATAACGCCCCTTCGTTCCCTCAAATACACAATCCGTACTGATATGAATCAGCTTTGTCTTCGTATCCACAAGTTCCTCCGCCAGAAGATGCGGCAGAACACTGTTTAAGTAAATGCCATCCGCCAAATGTGCATCAACAAATTTATTCAATACACCAATCCCATTTACGACATAATCGTATGTATGCGCATGTAGAGCCTTTTGCACATCGTCTTTATTGGTTGCATCTCCAATCATGGTTTCGCATACCGGGCTCTCCTGCCGCGCAAAACCATATACTGTATGCCCCTGTTCCTTTAAATACTGCGCAATCATATGGCCCGCCATACCATTTACGCCCAAAATCAAGAAAGTTTTCATCCTATATCCTTCGTCTTAATCATTACCTTCTTGCCTGAGAAGGCAATCCCAAATTTCAAAATATCCTTTACCCTATTTTCTTTCATTTCCGAATCATATCTTCTGTCATCAATCTGGTATAAGGCTTCCTCTGCAAGTTGCTCAAGTGCCTCTTTCTCCAGGTTCTTCTTCCATTTTAATTCCATAAGAATTCCCGGATATTGATTATTTCTCGGCAACAGGCTAATATCATATCTTCCATCCCCGGACTCTCTGTTCGATGTAATTTTATACTGATTATCCATCAAAGCGATCAATCCAAGTACTAGTCCATGATAAAAGCCCTCTGCGCCAGCATCGTAGAAGCTTATGGACTTATCCATATATTCCGCGATTGCCTTCTGCAATTTCTTATGGTCATTCGCATAGAGGCTTTCCGCAATCTGATTCGCTGTCGTTCTTGTGATTGCTCCGATCTGTAATAAATGCGATAATATCTCACTCTTATATACCGCAGCAATCTCCCGGTTCGGAATCGAGAGTTCACACAAGTAGGAACCATCTGCCTGTAATGCCTTTTTCGAAGCATTTAAATAGCCCGCCACCAATAACAGGCTATAAATATTTGCCGGATCTTCCGAAATCGAACGATACACAACATTCTCATCGATTCTTGCAATCACGTTTTCTCCTTGTAAAAGAGCATAAAGCTTTTCGATGATATCATCCGTTGCTATCTTAAGAATATCTTCAAGAATTTCATTCTTTCCGGTATTTACCCAATAAGCCTGCGGAATACACCCTTTTGAAATATAACTGATTACCGACCATGGATTATAGATTTCCCGGCTGCCGAATAAATAACCATCATACCAATCTTTCAATTCATTCTGTTTTTCTGCTACTCCATAGTATTCGAGCATATCTTCTACTTCGTCTTCGGTAAAACCAAAGTAACGATCATACGCCTCATCCATCACAGAGTTTACCGTCAGATTGTTCAGTCCGCTGAAAATACTCTCTTGCGCAATTCTCAGAATACCGGTAAGAAAACCATAGGAAAGATATTTATTATCCTTAAACGCTCCCGAAAAGAAATTCCTCATAAACCCTATGATCTCCTCATAGAAATCTTTGGAATAGCCTTCCTGAATCGGCGTATCATATTCATCAATGATAATAATCGGAGCCTTTCCATAATAAACAGCCAGCATCTTCGATAGCTTCTCAAGAGCCGACGTAAGTTCAACTTCATTTACAGAACAATCAAGGATCTTTTCAAAATAAGCTTTTTCATATTTTGATATCTTATCACTGCCCAGTAGTTCCTGATGTCTCCCATATTCTTCCTGAAGCAATCCACGAATCTTGTCAATGGTTGCTTTCCACGTATCAAACTTAACATCTTTAAACGTAAGAAAAATAACCGGATACTTACCCTGATGAGAGCGATATTCTTCGTCACATTCCCATATCTTCTTATCTGTAAAATACTTACCGGTATCATCCTCCGAAATTTCAAAAAAAACACGGAGCATATCCATATTCAATGTTTTTCCAAATCTTCTCGGTCTGGTAAACAAAGATACCAACGGTTTCTGATCCAGAAACTCTTTAATCAGTAATGTCTTATCAACATAATAATATTCCGATTGTGCGCGAACATAATCCGAAATGCCAATCGGCAATGATTTCCTATCTGCAGGCGTTATCTTCTTGCAATACTTCCCGGATGAAATTCTTCCATCAACAGGTTTACGCGCAGCATCCGGAATCTGCCAGACTCCCTTTACTTTTATAGCACCGGGAATTTTTCCTCTCTTGCACATATCATTTACGGAACGATATGATATCCCCCATTCTATGGCTTTCTCTTTACAGGTTTTCATCCGAATCATCTCCATTCATTCGCAATATATCTGTTTCTCTTATTGCAAATTATATAGCATGATTCGCAATATATCAATCCATGGGGTAATCAAAGTTTAGTGGCCTCAAATGAAATTTTGACAGATTTTGAAATTTACTTATCATTTTGCAATACTTATGTTATACTTTTATCTATAGTATGTACCTTTAAAAATATGATTATTTCTGCGGCACCAAACTATATCCGAACTTTGTAAAGTTATACTAAATCTTCGTTGTTCCTAAAGGTGTTTTACATTTCTAGGGATGTTATTAATACTCTTGCCGCTTTTACAAAGAGCCTCAATGATTTGCTTGAACTCGATTTGCGTTTTTTCCTGCAATATTATAAACTCTTTAAGCAAAGCATTCACCCTTATGCTGAACCTGTCCAGCATAAGCTCCAAGTTTTTCCTTTCAACGATCTGCTTTGACAGGTTAATATGGTGCTCAGTCTTAAGTGATTCGATTTTGGGGTATCAAAAATGGGGTTGTATTACAACAAAATGGAAGGGGGTAAATGAATGAATATTTCAATTTTATTAGCTGGCGGGATTGGAAAACGCCTTGGTGCAGGAAAGCCCAAGCAATTTGTCGAAATTCTAGGTAAACCAATGATCTTGTATGCTATGGAAATTTACGAGAAATCATCATTAATTGACGCATTAGAAGTGGTTTGTGTCAAGGAATATATCAATTATGTTTGGCAATTAGCGAAAGAAAACAATATTACCAAATTAAAATGGGTTACAGAGGGTGGCGCTAATTGCCAAGAGTCCACAAAAAATGGTATTTTTGCACTTGAAGGACAGGTAAACGATGAAGATATGCTATTTGTTAATATGAGTTCAAGTCTGTTTGTTAGTGAAGAAATTCTTACTGATTCATATTATGTTGCCCAAAAATATGGTTCAGCCTTTGCATGCTCACCATGTGTCTATAATAACGCAGAAACCGAAGACGGAATATCTTCTAAGAAAATCAATTTTAAAGAGAAAAACAGAACTCTAAACATGCCTTGGACATCATCCTTTAGAAAATTAGATAACTTATATCATATCGCTTTTGAAAAAGGACTCGAAGTAGGCAATGCATCGTACATGCCCACTTTATTTTTAGCATTGGGAGAACCTATTTTCTTTTCAAAAGACGATGGGTTAAATAAAATACACATTCAAACACATGCAGATCTTGAAATTGCGGAAGCAATAATAGAATATAGACAGAAGAGAGGACTATTATAATGAAATATTTAATGGGTGTAGACGAAGGGACAACAGGTTGTAAAGCCATATTATTTGATGCAAACGGGAATCAAGTCGAGTCAACTGCCAGAGAGTATCCTTCTTACTATCCTAAGCCTGGATGGGTCGAACAAGATATTCTTGAAATAAAAAATGCTGTATTCGCATGTATTAGAGAAACCATTGTCAAATCTAAAATTGACCCTTCTGATATTATAGGTATCAGTCATTCAAATCAAGGAATCACCATGGTTCTTCTAGATGAAAATGAAGAGCCAGTATATGAACATACCATCGGGTGGCAAGATTTGAGATACGTTGAAATGCTTCCCGAACTAGAAAAAGAGGTCGACAAAGAATCCTATCTCAATATAGCAGGAATGCAATTTGGTACATATAATATTCCTGTACTTAGATGGTTACAAAGAGATGATCCTGAAAAATGGAGTAGGGTGAAACGCATTTGCTCTCATCAAGATTGGTTTTTACGACAATATGGTGCTGATGGATATTATATTGATGAGGGATGTACTAATTTTTTATCCATGGCTCGAATGAATGATAATGAATGGGATGACAGATTAATCCAATATTATAAAATCACCAAGGAAATGTTACCAAAAGTTATTCACACACCCGGAACAGTTGTTGGGCATGTAACTGAAAGCGTTTCCAGAGAAACTGGTTTACCACAAACATGTCAAGTATGTTTAGGCAATCTAGATACCAATTGCTGTGTTATGGGTGCTGGTGCAGGAGAAAGTGGAATTCAATGTTTGATAATGGGAACCGCAGGCGTATCAATCTTTACCACGGACAGCAACAAATTAGATCCTAATGGGCGCATTACGGTTCGAACAAACCCAGGATTCGGTAACTGGCAGAATTACATTATGACCAATACTGGAGCATCCGCATTTAGATGGTTTAGGGATTCAATTTGTTCAATGGAAGTTGCTACATCAAAACTTATGGGTATGGATCCATATGACATTATTACAACTATTGCGTCTCATTCAAAGCCCGGTGCTAATGGAGTTATTGCTTTGACTTGTATTCAGGGCTCGCACACTCGAAAGAAAAATGAAAACGCAAGAGGAAGTTTCTTTGGGATAAATTTGGGAACAACCAAAGCCGATATTGCAGAATCCATTCTGGAGGGCATTTGTTTTGAAATGAAAGATATCATGGATATGAATGAAGAGCTTTCCGGCGAAGTTAAACATGTCCGATTGTGCGGAGGCGTAGCCAAATCTCCAATGTGGTGTCAAATGTTTGCGGATATTTTAAATAAACCCGTTGAATTAACAGAAGTACCAGAATTAGGAGCCTTGGGAGCAGCAATGTGTGCCGGTATCGGAGCCGGATTATTTAAAGATAGCAATGATGCGGTAAAAAAATGTGTAAAAGTCAAAAAAACATATAAGCCAAACACATCAATTATCCCAGAATACGAAAAGGCATTCAAGACTTGGGAACGTTATTACAATATCGCTAATGAGGAAATTTATATCGACTAAGACTTGAAGGAGACGCTTGAAGAATCGAAGATGCCGAAAAAATCTCACGCAAGCAGGGGAGAGTCACCTCACATCCCCTGCTTGCGTGTCTCCTAGCTTAATTATTCTTCAGCGACTCAATTTTTTCAATAATCTCCTTGCAAACTTCTTCGGGAGATTTTTTTCTATCATTTTCTATTACAACAGATGCATTTTGAGGCTCATCAAAGGGCAAATCTATTCCATAAACATTTGTGATTTCTTTATTCAATGCTTTTGAGTAAAGCCCTTTTGAATCCATTCTAATCAACTCATCTAGACTCACTTTTAAGTAGATTCCAATATAATTGGGAATGTTTTCTTTCGCCCAATCCTGACATTCTTTGTACATTCCAATGTGGCAACCAACAACATCGAAGCCTTGATCCGTTAACTCTTTGCACAATCTCTCATGCATTAACATTGCCTGCTTTCTTCCTTCATAAGAATAATCTACAGTCTGATATACTTTTCTA
The DNA here is from genome assembly GCA_934358675.1 of uncultured Agathobacter sp. Classification (GTDB taxonomy): domain Bacteria; phylum Bacillota; class Clostridia; order Lachnospirales; family Lachnospiraceae; genus Roseburia. Next base: position 16,021 of record CAKRKX010000006.1, read on the forward strand.
ATTTCATCACCATCAAAAAAAATTACATTGTTCTTGCGTTTCTTAAGATATTGATATAGTAACTTTCCAATTGTCGTTTTGCCTGCCCCCGACAATCCTGTAACCCAATAAAATGTTCCTTTTATTTTATCCAAATTGCATTCTCCTTTACTTGTATTCCTTAATATTTGTATTTAGCAACTATACTCAAAATCAGAGGGAATATACTTTTTCTTGTAAAATTCTCGCGTCCAAATAATATCTTCTTTTTCAAATTCATCGTATAAATCTATAATCTTTGCAATTTTTTTCTGTTTCATTTCTTCTTTCCAAACTGCTTTATAGTCATAGGAAGAAATGAATACGGTATCAATTTTTTCATTACTACACTCATCGCTTTTTATAACTTTTATTCCTAACCTACCCGCTATACAATCTGCATCATTATCAATGATATAAGTAACCTTATTGCGTAGTTCATAAGGTAACATCATTAATAATCTAAGCGTATGCATCCCCCCACCTCTAATTGCAAAGCAGGCTGTGGCTTCAATATTGGAAAAAATATTAAAAATTATTTCTCGCTTCTTATTCTCAATATCACCTGACCTCGCATAATATTTTTTTTCGGCATTCACTATTATTCTTGAATACTTAAATTTTTCCTCATGAAGAATATCCACGCTCTTCTTACTCATATGATTTCTCAACCACGCTAAACGCTCATCTGTAACCATTACGTTATCGTTCACTCTCTTTTGATATATCTCAACTCCATCATTATAACGTATAAACATATCATCTAAGGTAACAATTCCTTGATAGCCCATCAAGCCATCATTTGTATAGTTCGCATCTTTAATATAAGATAAAATATAATCTTTATAATAATATGGTACATCTTGTATCCATACATATTCCTTGCTATCAATTGAAAATAATAGTTCTTTACCATCTAACAAATTTTCAACCATACAATCAAAATCATAATAGCTAAAAAGATTTGAAATAACAGTTGGCTTTAAATCCTTCTGCTGAATTTTCATAATGGAGTGATATTTCCCCATCGTTGTATGTCCATGATCGCTCATATAAATCTTAAAGAAATTCGGTGGAAGTATTTGAGACCAAAATTTCAAAATATTATCTACATAGATACGCGATTCATGTACTTGTTTTTTTTGTAAAATAACATTTTCCTGTCTTCCATGCCATGCTTCTTGGAAAGAATATTCATTCCCCTCAATCCCCATCGAAATATAAGGGATATGCGTGTGCAGTTGCTCATGTACAACACAAAAACTGCTTTCACTACACGATGCTTTAGCAACTAATTCTCTAATACAATCCCAATACATCATAGGAAAGACTGAATACTCTGTATAATGAACCTGAGCCCTATTTTCCTTTTCCATAAGGCGCAACACCCCAAAATATGTAAACTCTATATTTCTCTCATCTAACATTTGTAAAAAAGAACTGTTTGCTTTGTTTATTTGTTCGATTTTATATGCATCTTCTTCTACACCACGTTTTTTTGTAAACAGAGTTTTAAATGTATGGCTTGTATATGGGGTCACCGTATATGCATTTGAAAAGACCGCGCTCTCTTCGTCAAGTGATTTCAAAAATGGCATATCTTCATCTTCCCCATATTCCAATGCATCAAGCCATACCATGACTATATCATTTTTTTTCGTATTCCCCAAAATTTTTCTAATTTCCAGCAACAATTGTTCTATTGCCTTTTCAAAATCAACTATCCTCTTGCTTTTGCCAAACAGTTCTTCATATATTGAAAGATATTTTTTCAACAAAACAAAGTCTTTTGTATACGCGCATAAAAATATCAGTTTGTCTATCCGTAATTTTTTTCTCTTTGCATTCTTTTCTTTTTCAAATTTAATACGCTCATTAAAAAAGATGTGACTCAAATCACAACTTTCCCACTCCTTCGTTTTCTCCGCTGAGCGGAACTCATAGTAGGTTTCTCCCAAAAAGTCATAAAAATTACGCTCAAAAAACAATTCATTTTTTGCGAAAATATCATATATCAGCGTTATTTTTGCTCTTGGGGGGAGTTCCTGCAAAATTTCTTGCCTATAATTATATGATACAACCCATATTTCTTCCGCACCATCCATTTCAATATCCATATTTTTCCTATATGCATAGCCTTTTGCATCTTTTGTGCAAATAGTATCAATATACCAATTTATCTGCGCTTGAGTATCCCCTACAATAATAATTTTTTTCTTATTTAACATCCGATACTCATTTTTGAGGATTTCAAGAGCTTGCAAATATTTTCGATAATCTGGATATACATAGTCAATTTTAAATTTTAAGATTATGTCCGTATATATTTTTTCAATATCAAATGACTCTGTCAATTCTTCTCCCTGCAGAATTCTGCCATGATTAAATTTCATATTGTTTTTCCAGCCTTTCTGTCATAACATCCGTAATTGATGTGCTCCTTTTCCTTGCTGTTCTCCGCTCACTTCATCCATTATATAGCTCCAAATTTTTTCCCCAGCCGTTCCATCACTATTAGCAACATTCGAATCAAACGAATGTTTTCTTTTTTGTTGCCTTTCAACCGTATCATTCTTTACATCGTGCAAGAACTCATCCAAAGTAAACAAAGAATCCTTATATATATAATCGTATACATCACTATTTTTCAAATCTTCAACGTCAGAATAAAATTCCTTTTTCCGCTTATTTTGCGTCATTTTCATTTCACGACACTGGAACTCCTGCGTACTGGTATTAAACTCTACCAAAAAAGGAACGCCAAACGGAAATAAATAAATATGATTTCCAATGCATTGATATCCCGAAAAAATAATCATGCCTTTACCATCTTCGTTTATCTCTATTGGAATTTGAATTTTTGTAATCTCATCTAATTCTTTTGATATTTTTAGAATATATTTCGCACATGAGGGAATAATCCATATCGTATTCTCTGAATAAACCATTCCCTCGTATGCACATCCCTTATACTGATTTGTGTCTTCACAATATCTTCTCTTTACGCCTTCTGACTCATTCCAACATAAAATTTCTGTACCTATCTGTGGAATAAGCCAAAAATTTTCACCATCATATATGATTTCCCTAAACCCTTTTCCATCAGCCTCCACAGGGAAATAATTTATAGTTCCTTCTTTTGAAATCGAGACAATGCCATTAGACTGACGCAACACTAACCAACACTTATTGTTTGCATAGGTTCCCTTATTCCCCCATACAAAATCATATGGTATATGAATCAATTCTTTCAATTTGCTTTTATCAATGTCAAAACTTTGAATCTTTTGTCTTTTCATATCAATTCGTATATTTTGATTTCCCATACAAAAAGCAAATAAAAAAATATCGTCATCTACTGTAATCGCGCAAAAATTTTTTACATTTGTAAAAGCTTCGTAATGAACTACAGAAAAAGACTTGTCTCTTATGTCATACCAAACAAAATTATCTGCCGTATAAGGTACTAAAAGCAGTCTTTGTTCATATGAATACACATTCCCAAATAGTACTTCCCTGTTTCTTCCACACTCTGGGATACAAATGCTCTCTTCTATATTCAAATTACTCAAATTAATTCGAAATAAAGAATTATAATTCATATGCGGCACCCACAAATCATTCTGTGAGATTGCTGCATCTATGCAATATATATCATTATCGATTGCCCAATTTTTTAGTGCTGAATGCAAATATATTGGTTTTCCGGTAAAGCCATATAGCATAACTAAAGAACTATGATCCCCCACATAAGCATCGCTGATTGCAATAGCACGATCCATATCCGATGTATCATCATAAATAATATTGGGAATCATCTTCATATATGCTACCAAATTCATATATTTGTCTAGAAATTGTGGATTTAATGCTTCTGCAGTCTGAATGCTAAGCGGATGAGGTCTCCATAGAAGAACCCATTCAGGATGTTGACCAAAATATTCCCCTATACACCGAATTCGCTCAATGTTTTCATTTGCTTCTGATAAAATGCTTGCCAAATGCGTATTAAATAAAATTACTTTTTTATCTTCAATTTTTTTTCTCCAGCTTTTAGGCGCTTCTACCGTCGCTTTTGTATGATTTACTACTGCATCAATTTTTGGAGAACCTAATGCAACAATTTTATCTTTATCGTTGCTTTTAAGATATTCCTCTCGAACCTTTTCAGACTGAACAAAAACACGCCAAGCATTTCGTGTTCCTGGCATAAGACAAAAGTTGTTATCGATGGAATCTCCAACCGCAACATCATACGGAATGTAAACCAAATGATCTGTATACCGAATCAAATTCGAACTAAAATATTGTTCAGCAACTCTAGTAACCAAATTCATTTCATCATATGGATTATGAATAAAAACAATGTCCGGCTTTTCTTCCGCTATATCATAACATTCATAATTGGTGTATTCTTTTAAATGCTCGAATTCTGAACCTTCATAATGATAATGCATAATTCCGGTTTTTTTATCAAAACTAGTATAAGGAATTGGCATCACTTTAACCTCAACGCGTGAATCATATATTGCTTGTAAATACACACTTTCCATGGCGTCCCACATAGATGCTTTGTAAGGTAAAAAGACCACTTCTTTTGTTATTGGAAGCTTTTGACACTCTTTTTCTAAAATGCGAACTTGTTCTTTTGTAAGAAATCCACTATCGTTTGTGCTCACCAATAGATTTCCTAATACCGTTTTTAGATTGCTATCTTCAAGTGTCCCATATAAAGAATTTAAATAATCAATACATTCTAAATTACCTTCAATAGAATTATAATCTACAATTTTAGATATAATTTTTATATTTCTCTCTAGTTTTAATTTTTTTGCTTTTCTCATAAAAACAATACCCTATACTAATTGTTATATAAACAGACTAATTTATTTACGCTTTGGAATACTGCTCTGCTACCAACAATTCATCTTGATTTATTGTAATAAATCCTTTACACTTTTTGCACAAACTATAATACCCATTCTCCGAATATCCCATAATATATTCCATTAAGTAACTTCTGTCCGTCTCCTGTCTTAAGTCAAAATAATCACTTGGAGAAATATCACACACATTTGCCTCATGAGCATAATCGCAATAATTACAGCCATATATTTTCCCATCCTTTAACGATAGAAATGGGACATTGCAACTCATTGTTTTAACAAGTGTATGTTCTATGTCTGCATCATTAGATTCCTGTATAATATTTAACCATGAATCCACAACATTTACTTCATAATTAATACCATTTGCCTGCAACTTACATTCAACATCCTGCATTTTTTCTCTTGACAATGCAACATTTTCTCTGTAATCATCCAGCCAAACTTTTACTTTTGTATTGCATAATGCTTTACACAACTCATCAGATGGAATAACCGTTCCATTCGTTGTAGTACCAATACAATATATTTTTTCTGAATATTTTGACAAAATATAGTCAAGCAGTTCAGTAAAATATGGATATAAAAAGGGTTCTCCTCCACACAGATGAAACAAACCTATAGCATCAACATGCTCAAAGAAAATATCCACATCCTTTTTTAATCTTTCGAAAGAATAATGTTTTCTATTTGAATTAAAGTGATTAAAATTTAGGCACCCTTTGCAGTCAAGGTTGCACAATGTCGTCATCAAAAATGATACTACCGGTACATAAACTATGTCATGCGCATAATAAGCAAATATGGGCAAATAAAAATCCAAGAACGTATGAAAGTCAAATAAATTTTTCCCTTCTGTATACCCCGATGCTAATAATTGTTGTAACGAAAGAGGTGTATGCTCCAATGACTGTGCAACAACAACAATATGTTCCGACTTATCCATCATCAAAAAATCTTGAAGTGAGTATACTTTTTTCCCTTCTATGTATTTACCGACTTTTTGAATGTCATTATCAACAAATCCCTCCACGCAGTCGATATAGAGCATCCTCTTAAACAGTTCTATCCCATTTTCTCCTGCACCATAAATATAAACTTTCGTATTCCGTTTGAAGTTCTTTCCAATACGATCAAATTCATGTCCCTTATTTGTCCACTTCATTAGTATTCTCCTTTATCTGACTTCTTTAATCACTTCAAATCCTTCTGCATACATGGCATCTATACAATAGCCCCATATCTTATTCTGCATGATTACATTTTCAAACAATCGATTTTCTCCTCCAGCCATCATCCGCTGGTGTTCAATTCCATATGCAGCAAGCGCTTCCTTTTTCCTCTCAATATACCCTGATATATCAAAAAACACTCTTGGATTATAGGATGTCTCTGTTATGTATATATTGCTTCTGTAAACATATAAATTCTGCACATGTCTTGCTGCCACTTTGCATAATTCAGCAGCTTTAATGTGATCATGATTCATATCATATTCCGAGTGCATAAAGACTGTATCAATATTTAAATCTATAATTACGGACTCAATGCGTTGCATAATTGCTGTTGTATATTCTAAATTACAGTTTGGAAGCTTTTCAAAGTCTGAAATATCCTTAATTCCAAGTATGTTACAAACTTTCTTATTTTCCTCCAGACTCGTATCAACTGCAGTATATTGATTGAATTTTGACTCTTTCACATAATTGTCGGTCAAAACTAATTTATATACATTTTTCCCTTCGGCAGACAATCGGGCGGCAACTCCTCCTGCCCCAAGATCCGTATCATCATAATGGGCACCTATCATTAGTACATTTTGCATTTTATCTCTATTCTCCCTTTAATAACGCATTAAATCGAATATCACAATATGGTTCTGACCAGCCACGCATCGTTTCAAATCCGTATGAGTGAAACTGATCTTCACTATACAACATATGTTTTGAATCATGGGAAATAGTTGGTAATTCCCCAACAAAAATACCACTCTTGGTTACACGCTTCATTTCACTAATAACCCGATCTACATATTCCTGTGATGGAAAATACAAAAATACTCCCCACGAAAAGCATTTATCAAAATACTTGTCCTTAAATGGAATATCATTTGCCTCAGAATATACAGCACTCTTCTGATAAAACTCCATGCATCGATTTACCAATGTCTTGGAAAAGTCAATTCCTATGTACTCGCAATCCATGTATTGAGCCAGCCCCCCGGCTCCACATCCAACTTCAAGGACTCGATCCGTAGGCTTTATGTCAAGTATCTCCATAATCCTATCTGCAGTCTTCTTCATATCCGCAGTAGATTTTTCCCACCCATCAAAAACACGGATATCTTCCTTCGTGCCTTCCATCGCGCCTTTTTGCGTCCATATTTCCTTCCATGTACCGCTATACTCCATACATATATTCCTCCAAAAGCAAAGAAAGCAGTCCTAATTCATAGGACTGCAACCATATTTAATCGTTTCTGAATATTAGCAAAGTCCTTTTCGCTATATCCTATATATCGGATATTATACCTTTTTATTTATACTTAATCCAAACTTTGTGTTACTGTACACAAGTTATATTATTGACACTGCAATACACACTTCTTATTTGGTATTGTGTTGAAAATGGCAGATCCCCATTCTTTAAAAGTTATAACCTTTTCAATGCCCATTTGGATTAATTGTTCAACCAATGACTCCGGATTATCTATGGTGACTAAAATAACATCCTTTTGCCTGTCTATCTCATCGCTGGAAACACATCGAAGCCCGCTAAGTTCCGTACCGATTTTATTCTTATCATTATCACATACCATATCTGGCTGAATCTCTCGTTCCCGCAATAAGCTGGCTAATCTTTTTGCATTTTTTCCAGCTCCATACAATACTAATCGACCTTTTGTACCTTTAAGTGTTTCTTTTAAAGATAATCTCTCTGTCTTTCCATTGTTCGGCTCATCTGTTTTTTCAAAACATTCTTGTATATCATGTGCACAGTCTTTCCATCCCATCAATCTATAGTAATAAAGCATTGCATAATAAAACATATATTTTGTTCCAAACATATTCTCAATCTGCTCATCGCTTATTTCGCTGACATACTTCTGTGACAAAGCTTTACAATTTGCTTCAAACGTCGAATCTGCCTGTGTTCCTTGCTCTTCATGCCATCGATAATGAACTAAATCGTCTGCTAAATAAATTGTTTTTCTTCCCTTGAACGTCCGAAACCACATATCATAATCTTGTGAAGTCCATAACATTTCATTAAAAAAGCCATTTTCATCAAATAATTTTTTATTAATTAAAACAGAAACCGTATTGATCTGTCCAAATAGCATAGGATATATATCTGTCTGTAATTTCTTCAGATCACTAAATTCAATAAGAAATTGATTCCTTTTTTTCGAACCATCCGTATATAAAAAGGACCACCCGCCCCAGCAAATACTAGTTTCATTTCCAGACTTTAAAATGGCTTGTATTTGCTTCTCAATTTTATTTGAAGCAATAATATCATCATGCGGTAAATACTGAAAATACTCCCCAGTCATATGTCTAATTCCTACATTTAAAGCTGATGCCACTCCTCCATTCTGTTTTGAAAAATATCGAATTTTGTCTCCATATGACAAAGCTATCTCTTCCGAATTATCTTTTGATCCATCATTTACAACAATAACTTCAATATTTTCATATGTCTGATTAAGTGCACTATCAATCGCTTCCCTCATATAATTCGATCCATTATATACCGGAATTACGATTGATACTTTCGGATAAAAATCACTCATTATTTGACCTCTCAACCTGAATTGCTGCAATTTCGCTGCGATTTTCCATCGCAGGCTTAAGTCCCGCACATTTACTGCAGAAATTTACATATCCCTTTTTATTATAGCGCAATCTAAATTCCAATAGTTCCCATTTATTTACATTTTGTTCTAAATCAAAATAGTTGTCTGGATCATCATCAATAATTCCAGCCTTCATGGCATAATGCGCATAATTACAACCTGCTAATTTTCCATTTCTCAAAGTTGAAAACGGATTCCCACAGCACTCATAGAAATGCTGTAATTGCTGTTCTGAATCATCGCTATGATCAAATGTCTCATCATACAAACGCATCCATTTTTCAACATAATTATATATAATTTTCACATTATGCTGCTCAAGTTTTTCTTTTACCTGCGCATAAATTTCTCTTCCCTCCGGCAAAGCCGCTCTATAATCATCCAAATACAATGTCACATGATTTCTGGATAATACATCGCATATTTCTTCGCTCGGAATAATTGTTCCATTTGTAATTGTTTCCAAGCGAATAATTTGATTCATATAATGATCCGCAATATACTGAATGATTTCTACAAAGTCTTTGTACAAAAATGGTTCACCGCCGCTTAATTGAAAACGATAAATCAAATCAATCCGGCTAAAAAACGTATCAATGTCTCTCTTCACCTGTTCGACAGGATCAACTATATGTTTCTTAATATATGGGTTGAAATTCAAGCAACTTTTACAATTCAAATCGCATATGGTACTAGGAATAAAGTTTTCGGAGATAAACAGAACCTTCCCTGTTCGATTCAAATAATCTACAGGCAGCAAAGTATTAAGGAAAAATTCATATTCCCAAATAATTTTCCTCTCAACTCCACTATCAAGCAAAAACTGTTTCATATGTTTTGTATTATCTTCTTCCGCACATATTACAAAGAAGTCATCTTCTCTTCGGCTTCTAATATATTCTTCCGGTGCCAAAACCGGATATCCCTCATATCCCATCTGTTGCTTCTTTGTATCCCTGTCAATAACCACTAGTTCCCACGGAATCACATGATAGCTTGTATTTGCTAATTCTATTATGTCGCGGGCAAACACCCCTGCTCCATAAATTACTAGAACCTCTTTTGATGATAACAAATCTTTTATGTCATCAAATTCATGTCCTTTCCTCGTCCATTTTAAGCTCATTGTTCTCATCCTCTCAATATCTCTTCATATACTGCAATGTGTTCATCAACGTATCTATTAAACTGATATTCTTGTTCTACCAACTGGCGGCATTTCATGCTTCTCTGTTCTCTCAATTCTGTATTCTCACATAACTCCAATAATGCTTTTCCAAGTTCTCTTTCTGAACCTTTCTCTACTGCAATTCCACATTCCGGAGACTCAGTTACATCTTCCAACACCGTTCCTTCAAAGCATACAAAAGCATTTCCCGCTGCCATGGATTCAATTGCCATCAGTCCAAACGTTTCCGCTAATGACGGCATCACAAAAATATCACAAGAAACAAGCAATTCTCGCATTTTTGCTTCATCATTAACCCATCCAAATTCGTATACATCAAATAGTTCTCTTATTCGTTCCGGTACTCTTCCATTTCCAACACTGAGTATTGCTACATGGCTTCTTATAGTTGTCAAAGCTTCCAATGCCTGATATAAAATATCACACCCCTTTATAGAATAGTTTTCAGCCCGATAACCAATTACTACCTTATCTGTACCGATTCCGTATTTATTTCTATATTCTATCTTTGAGTCAACATGAAATGCGTCACAGTTTACTCCAAATGGAATAATTTTACTTCGCTTGTTGTGTAAAGCCAGACTTTGTTTCACATATTCATTCGTAAAATTACTTCCCAAAATCAGGTAAGGCGATATATCTTCGTAAACACGTTTCTTTATTTCCCACATAAGACGTGAATTATCAATTTGCTGACTATAAAAAATTTCATTTTTTCTGTCACACATTTCACATCCGGATTTCCATTTCTCACAGTCTAATGGATGTATGCATTTCCCTGTTAGAGGCCATAAGTCATGGATTGTTAATACACTCGGCTTAAGATTCATCAAAAACGGATAATCAAATAAAGATACCATTCCATGCAATATATGATAATGCACAACATCAGCGCTTTTAAAACAATCCATGTTTGCAATCTTTAATGCATATGGATATAGCAAATCCGTTATCGACTCTTTTTTTTCTAGATACACAATTTCATTATGTAGTACCTCATCGTGCTGCAATTCTATAACAGATTCCAAATTACTCTGTTTTTGCAAAACAAGTTGTTGGGCATGAATACCTCTTCTGTTTAACTCCACATGAAGATCATACCCATTAAAAGCCCGGCCAATCATATCCGACCAATTAACTTGTAGTATCTTCATTCATTCGCGCTCCATAATCTCTAATCATATCATTAACCATTTCATTATTTGGAATATTATCACCTACACAATTCCCATATAACCCTTGCTGCAATTGATTCTTAATACCTTCATAATAATCAATCTCATTTCCTTGTACCCATGATTTCTTAAGAATATCTTGTATTTTCCTATAGTCGGTCACATAACAGAATCCTTTTTCCTTAAACAGATTAACCAATCCTTCAGGATTTTTCTTTGCCACTATAATAAAGTTCTCCTCTTTGTCCAAACTTGTAACTTCATCGAAGGATAAACAGGACACTCCTCCCAAAAAGTAGCCGTGTTTAGATTCATCCATATCGCCAAATCCGGAAACTTCAATCCCATTCTCGCGAAGCAGATGATATAAACCAATACCATATTCTCCAGCGCAATAAATGTAGACCTTCAAACGATTTATGCGATACACTTCTTCTGAAAACAGATTTTGCACAATTTCCTTATAATCCAAAATCTTCTTAAATCCATTCTCCTCTAAACTTCTTTTTGCCTCCTTGCCATTCAAAAGGCCAATACAGATTTCCATACAACATCTTTCAGCAAGTGGTATGCTGTCCGGTTTTACACACTGTACGCCATCAATAAATGTCCCACTTTTTGACGAGTCATTATCCAAAAAGTATTCAACTGCTATCCCATGCATTTTCAAGTCGTATAGTAATCGTCTGCCATATTGCCCTGCTCCCATAATAGATACTTTCCGATTATTCCAAGCAGTTCTATTTGTATCTGAAACCTTCCATTCCAAATATGGAGCTATCCAATTGGTTGTCTCCTTCTCCTGTACCAATACTCTTAATCGATAGTAGAAGTTATTGACGCTTCCACACAGCTTCATTCTTTCATCATCAGATAACATATCACAATAATCATACAACATTTGATTCCATTCTTCAGAATGACAACGAATTGTTTTACGTCCCTGTTCGATATGCTCTCGGCTTACCATAAGCGGTTCATCAATGTAAATTGTTTTTCTTCCTCTCATAAGGTGAAAAAGAAAAACAGAGTCCTGTGTTGTTATTAATTGCGGATCATAGCCACCAACTCTTTCAAAATGGCTTTTGTGAAATAAGATAGTACTCCCATGAATACACTGAAAAAGAACTGGAAATACTCCATTTTCCATCATTTCTGCAGAGTACATTTGACTCCAACACATTTCTTCCATCTTGCCAGATTCAACATGCAACACTTGATAATCCCCATGACAAATGCTCATTTCATTACCACTCTCAACGATCGCTCTCATCTGTCTTTCAATCTTGTGAGGCAAATAATAGTCATCGTGTGAAAGCCATGCAAAATAGTCTCCTGTCATATGTTCAATCCCATAATTAACAGCAGTTGCTACTCCACCATTTTCCTTTTTATAATATTTGATTTTATTTCCATACGCCAGTGCGATTTTTTCAGTCGCGCCATTATCACAGGAACCATCGTTAACTACTATAATTTCACAGTTTTTATATGTTTGATTCAACGCACTATCAATTGCCGATGCTAAATAGTTTGCACCGTTATAAACAGGAATAATAATTGAAACCTTTGGATTATTTTTCATACATCACCTTTTTACCTGTATTGCAGGTGTAACAACATTATCATTAATAGCCATAAATCCTGCACATCTTTTGCAAAACTCTGTATAACCTTTCACATTATATCCCAAACGGAATTCCATCAATTCTTTCTTTCTTTCCGGGGTATAATCTTTAAAGTAAAATGCTTCATCTTCCCTTTCTTCTGCAAATCCAGGCACCTGTGCATAGCAGGCATAACTACAAGCATATAGTCTGCCATGCTGAAAATCCTGCCACGGAATATTACAACCCTGGAAATATTTCTGCAATCGTTCCTCACTCCAATCGGAATGATCCGTAGTAGTTGGCGCCAAATCAATCCAATAATCTACCTTATTTTCATCATATTCGATTCCATATTTCTGGAATCCTTCCGTCACTTTACGATAAGTTTCTCTCGTTTCCGGCAAAGCATCTCTGTAATCATCTAACGTTACCCTAATATCATACTTGGCCAGTAACTGCATCATATCATCTGAGATATCAATTGTTCCGTTGGTAATGGTCTGGAAAAAATGCATTTTATGACGATAATTTTCTCCCACATATTCCAGAACCTTCGCCAATTCCGGATAAATAAATGGTTCCCCCCCTGTAACCATAAACAGCATTGTATAGTCCACTACCGAAAAGAACTCATCAATATCCGCTTTCACGCTTTCAAAATCGAGAACCCGATGTTTTTTAATATATGGGGTAAAATTCAAACAGGCTTTACAGTTCAAGTTGCAACAGGAACTTGGTAAAATTGCAGCAGCCGGAACATACATCTTGTCTAGACCATATACAAATTTCAAGGACATAAAAATTTCCATCGTATACAGATTTTCATTGTACTTATATCCAGCCGCAAACAATTGTTGAAAGAGTTTGCGTCTGTCATGTGCCGAAATACACAATACAATCGCCTCGTCTTTTTGAATCCGGACTTCTTCCAAGGGATAAATTGTCAAACCATCATGTTTTGTATGTTGCTTGCATGAATCATTGTCAATGAATCCGATTACCGTTTCCCCCATCTTTTTTAGTTCTTCGTATACTGCCTTTCCATACATTCCCACACCAAAAAGATAAAATTTCTTTTTGGTTTTTAATATTTCATAAGTGCCATCAAATTCGTGCCCTTTATTTGTCCACTTCATTTGTTTCTCTCCTTGCCTTATTCTTGTGATAGTTTTGTAATTGTCCCATCATATAATAGATCGATTAAATCTAAATATTGAAACTGTTCGCTTGGCAAACAAGCCACTAGACTGCCAAAAGAATTGAATTGCTTCATTTCCTCGTGATAAAAATTAATTTGAACATTATTCCTTATTTCCGTTCTAAAAGGAGAAAAGGAAATGGAATATCGTCCCCGTAGCTTACTAAAAGAAGTTAAGTATTCCATAGTTTCTGTACAAAACATAAGAAATACATTCTCCCAATTAATACGCTGTTTTCTCTCTTCCCATTTTTCTCTTGCTTCTTCAAAAGAAGAATAATGATCAAATCTAAGCGTTATATCTCCACACCTTGCCAAAGGAAATGGTTCGCTTCCAGTATTACAATCCCCTATATACACTAATTCATTTTGCATATATTTCTGAGGAGACTGTAATAGTTTTAAATAATCATTTTCTGAGACCGACATATTGATTAGGGGCGAATTAAATTCCAGTCCCAACATATGATATGTAAACCCACCCCAACAATTGTTCGCAAATATCGTTACATGTCGTTTTTTTATTTCCAAATATTTATCCAAATTGTTATTTATAATGTGAATCACTCTATGATGCACCAGAATATCTTCATCAAATCCCCGGCTTGCAGCCTCTGCGACAATGCTATTAAAAACACTTCCATCTGCCATAATAAATACAATATCATAATGATCAGTCTGCAGCTTGTCCTTTGGTACATACGGGTATCCTGCAATTGTTGAAAAACAATCCACATTGGATGTAATCCCACTTACCTTGATCTGATTTGTCAATTCCAGATATCGTATTCCTTGTAATTCATTTGTAAATACTTTTCCACTTCCCCAGATTAAACAGTTAAACATTTGCCGCTTCCTCTTCATACATAGTTTTCTCAATATCACTCTTCAAAAGCACATCTCTCACCTGCAGCTGCTCCAGTTGCAGTAAAATGGTCTTACAATTTCTGACTGCCACAATAACTGCCGCATCGTCATTGCTCTCCAACTCTTTTTCCGGCATATAACATGGTATTCCCTGAATCTTTTGTCCTTCTCTTAACGGATTATTATCAAGGAATCCATCAACTCGAATTTCTCTTACCGCTAGTTCGTACAACACGCGCTTTCCGTATTGTCCTGCGCCAAATATATATACTTTCTTTGAATGCAACAAACCATGTAACGTTCTTTCATTGCAAAGATCCGCCTCGCATTTTTCGGATGTTGAGACAAGCGATTCTATTTCTTCATCTTCTAATTCATAACTCCTTAAAAAGCCATTCATCCTTGTATAAAAACAAAACGTCGATCCCCAGATGGAAATAATCTCCTGATCGGACAGCTGCCCGATTAAGTTTTTGTACAACCGACAGGTTTCCGGATAATAAGAAGGAATCGTATGATTTCCGGCCTCAGCATGCTCACGGACTTTGTATAATCGTTCCGGAACAAACAAGGATCTCTGTCCCCGAAATAACCGGAACCACATTTCAATATCCTGCACCGTTCTTAAGCCTTCATCAAACATCCCCACCCGGTCAAAATGTGACTTATGGATCAACGCGCAACATGCATGGATCTGCAGCTGCAATACACTAAACACAGAATTCGTTAACTGCTCAATGGTATAGGTCTTACTGAAATCCGTCGGTGTATAGGTTCCGGTCGCCTCGTCGTAGAAGTCATACTCACACTGAACAAGTTTCGTTAGACTACCGGATTCCATGATTGCCTGAACTTCCCGCTCCACCTTATTCGGATAATAGACATCGTCATGCGAAAGCCACGAGAAATACTCCCCCGTCATCTGACGGATTCCCATATTTAACGCACTCGCTACTCCACCGTTTTCCTTTTTAAAATATCGGATCCGATCTCCGTATGATAATGCGATTGTCTCCGTCTTACCTTCATCACAGGAACCATCATTGATAACCAGTATTTCACAGTTTGGATACGTCTGCGCTAAGGCACTGTCTATCGCTTCTTGTAAATAATTACTTCCGTTATATACCGGAATGATAATCGAAACCTTCGGTTGCATTTGTTGCTTCATAGATTACTTCATTTCCTTCTCTAACTCCGGCTCAACCAATTGCAAGGTTGACACGGTCAAATGTGGAACCTGTTTTTCCTTTGGAGGCAGCGTCATATAGTCTCCATAGTAAGTCGATAAGTACAAATCATATTTTTTAAAACACGGAAATTTGTATCCCTCAAATTCCAATTCTATCATTTCATCGAAGCACTCTCTTGGCAGACCGTAACGACAATGTTTCGGATATTCCAATGTGTAGTGACTGATCAATTCGGTTCTGGTCCGGCTAAGTGGCGCTGCCAGGCAATTACGAATATGAAAAACCAGATTTCTCGGTATCTTACTAAGTCCCCGGTAAGCGCATCGCAGAATCGGATTGGACTCATTCTGCTTTCCCACTTCCGAATATAGCACTTTGCGTACAAGAAAACAGGCAAAATGATGGAGTCTCCGGCTGGTAAATCCATCCGGAACATTATCTACAACAAAGATATCCATAAAAACTCCCGTATTCTGTTTTAAATGTTCCTGACCCAGACGAATAAATTTCGTCCCTTTGCGGCGAAACTTGGCGTATCCCCAGCGGTATCCCGGATCGGTACGGTAATCCTGAAAGAAGAAACGCGTAGTGTCAAGATCTCTGGCACATGCCTTACGGAATTTCACATACTCTTCCCTCAACATGATCACGTCAATATCATCATCCCACGGAATAAATCCTTTGTGGCGAACTGCACCAAGCAAAGTCCCGCCATCCAGGGAATACCTGATCCCATATTTTTTGCAAATGCGATCCATCTCGATCAGCATTTCCAACTCAACTCTCTGTAATTGTTTCAGTTCGCCGCCTGTAATCTCATAAGCCTGCTTCATCATCCAATCTACCCTTTATTCCGTCTCAATCTTAATAAATGCATCCCAGAATTTCTGCATCACTTCAGGACTTCCCGTGGTGATACGAATCCATTCTTTCAGCAGCTGGTTATGATAGGTTTTGATCAGGATCTTATCTTCCCGTAACTTAGCCGCAACTTCTTTCGGATCCCTGTGCGTTCGGATTAATACATAATTTCCGTATTTTCCCAGATGTTCATATCCATGTCGCATCAGTTGGTCACACAGATACTGTTTTCCCTGCTCCTGAATATCTGCAAGCCTTTGCAGCATTTCCGGATTCTTCAACAATTCCGTGGCAAACAGAATACCGATGGTATTGACATTGTAACTGCCTTCTGCATTCTCTATATATTGAATCAGTTCCGGATTTCCAAGTATGTACCCTACTCGAAGTCCCGCTAAGGAACACAATTTGGAAAAGGTACGCAGAATCAACACATTATTGTATTGTTTTGTCAGCGCAACCTGTGATGCGACTCCAAACGGAACATAAGCTTCATCAATAAAGACCAGTGCGCCAACCTCTTGCGACCGGTTAATGATCCGTTCATATTCATCCTCACTGTATTCGCTTCCGATTGGACTGTTTGGATTCAGCAATACGACTACATTTGTATTCTCGTCGATACGATTGATAACATCCTCTACATGAACCTGAAACGTCTCATCATATGCAGCTGCATCTAATGTAACGCCTTTCATTTCCGCATAAATACGATACATCTCGAAGCTCGGTGTCACTGCGACAACCTTGCCGCCTTCCCTTGTAAATGCTTCAAACATGAGCTTGATTCCCTCGTCCGATCCATTCGTCAGGGTAACCGCCTCCGGCGCAAGACCTTCCTTTTCTGCGATCAGTTCGATCAGTTCGTCCTTATGCGGATACCCGGAAATCGTTAGCGGATTGATCTTATCGAAAGTCTGCTTCACAAACGCCTCCGGCAGTCCTTCCGGATTCTCATTCATGTCAAGCCACAGATAACCGGTTCGGTCTTC
This sequence comes from uncultured Agathobacter sp., assembly GCA_934358675.1. Lineage (GTDB taxonomy): Bacteria > Bacillota > Clostridia > Lachnospirales > Lachnospiraceae > Roseburia. Next base: position 33,869 of record CAKRKX010000006.1, read on the forward strand.
ATGATCCTTCACTCTTTTTATTTTCTGTAAATAAGGATTGATATACATTCTATTATACTTCCTGTCCCTCAAATTTGCCATCCAGATAGTCGAGAATCCGTTCATAATCATCGAAGTAATCAATCTCCGACCAGAAGATTCCCCTGACATCAATCGTGTGTATATCCTCCTGCTCCGTCAGAGAATATAATACGTTCTCCCACCACAGGTCATGTTGCTGCGAATAGATCAGCTTGTCCATCTGTGTAACGAATTTCGAGTTGAAGTTCTTATCGATTTTCGCCAATCCGACATATTCACAGTTGCGCTCCGAACGCGGAAGATCCTTTCCGTATTTCTTCACGCAGCCATTGATCACCTGGAAGAAATAATCGCCCACCTCGATACGTCCGGTATCCATTGCCATAACAACTTCATTCTTGTCTGCAAGCATTTTGTGGAGCAGCTCCTTAGAGAAATACACGTCTGCATTCATAATAAGCATATCATCATTCATCTCATTTTTGGCAAACCACAGACTTGCAATACTATTCGTGACATCATAAAACGGATTAAAATAGTATTTTACCGCAAGCCCCTCCAGCGCGGTTTCGACATCTTCCCGGCGGTATCCGACACAGACAATCACTTCCATCCCTTCATCCAGAAGCATCTGCGCGGTATGCCGGATCAGCGGAAGCCCGTTGATCGGCAGTGTACTTTTCGGCACATCCTGCACCATACGCGATATGCGGGTTCCCCTTCCCGCTGCTAATAAGATTGCCTTCATCCCGCTCCTCCTTTATGTAAAGAAGCCGCGCATCTGCGATGCACGGCTATCTGTTCGTCTCGTTATAAGCGATTCCCTTCGCACCCCGATTCCACTATAACATATATATCGGTTTGTTGTCGAATTACTTAACCCTTATTCTGTTGTTTTCAATTGTTTTTCAAGTTCGTCAAGTTCCGCATCATCCGGCAGCATGTGCCTGATTTGGGCAATTACATTTCCCGCCTGTTCCCTCATTCCGTTTGCGATCAATAAGCGGATCTGCTCCTTAACCTGTTGCGCAAGCTGTTGCAGCTCCTCCGTTTCTTTGTCCGAGCCGGCATCTGCTGGTTCCTTGACTGACTCCGGCAGTGCAACCGCGATCAGGTGCATGATCCGGTTCATATCCTGCCCGTTGGCTTCACACTCCTGTATCTTTCCGCAGAAGTATTCCCACAAAGCACCCTGGGCATACATCATGCGGAGCACTCCGGCAAATGCCGCATATGCCGGATCCTCCGGCTGCATACGATACGCAAGATTGTTCATCGCAGAAATCAGTATGTCTGCAATCTCCTCAAAAACATACACATGCATTTCATTCCAGCACAGCTTATCCACATATTTTTGCAAATAGTCGATACGTTTCAACTTCAATCCATCACATATCAAAATCGAATAGATTTCCTTCACTTTGATCGGATCAAAGCATTCCCCGACAAACGGCGCGATCTGCTGCCGATACAATTCCTCTTTATGTCCGCCGAAGTAACAATATTCTTCCAGATATTGTTCGGCAGATTGGATGGATGCGCGGAATTTTCCTTCCGCATCGGACAGCCGGCTCGCGCAAAGTCCCTGATAAAAGTTCGCTTTGGCAAGCATCTCTTGCAGGAAAGCCCGGCAAAGTCTGGTATTGTGCTGATCCTTTGCAGCTTCCTCGCACAGTGCACCCATCTTTGCATAGTCATGCCTTCCATCCGCAGCCAGAATCTGCGCCGCATAAAAGCTTCCAATACACAACGCAATCTCCGTTTCGTTCCATTCCGATGCAGCCTGCTCACGGATCATACGGATTCCGGCACCGCCCAATTTCTCCATCCGGTCATAATCATCCATTGTACGATATTCCTGAAGAAGCTGCAGACGCCACCGCAGCTCCATCGGTTCTTCTTTGATCATTTGTTCCAAAAGAACCCGGTTTCTTTCAAAATGTGCCCGCTTCTTTTCCTCGTTTTCGTACACGTACCCATAATGTTCAACCCTTGCACACAAATTCTTGTGATCCCCGGATATCGGTGCAAGGTATTCGTGTATTTTGCTTCGAAATCCCAGTTCAGGGGTTCTCTTTGCCATACGCCCGACACGGGTATCTGTATACTGGGATCCCTGCATATCCAGATAGTTTCTCTGCACATAGCTTGCACTGCCATATTCCCGGTAATTTCCACTTGTAAAGAAAGCGGTCAGATCCCCCACTTCTGAGAACCACTCATCGTCATCCAGATAGAGAAACCATTCTCCCTCTGCCATCCGCAGCGTTACATTTCTTGCCTTGGAGAAATCATTACACCAGGTAAAATCAGCGATCTTATCCGCATATTCTTCCAATATCCTGCGAACTTCCGGCGAACATCCCGTATCCAGAATAATCAGTTCACTCGGAACCGCTTTTCGGATCGCGGCCAGAGATCCGAGGCATTTTTCGATCGTATCCCTACGATCCGAGGCAAGTACCGCAATGGAAAGAATGATATTCTCTTTTGTCTTCAAGGTCTGTTGCATAACGTTCTCCTCAATCAGCCGATCTGTTTCTCCAGCTCAGTTTCCAGATAGATGAAATCTTCATCGTCAGGCATCATCCGGCGCAGCTGTTTTACAATTCCCAGTGCCTGTTCATACATGCCGCTTTCCGTCAATGTGATAACCTGCTGCTTGACCTCTGATGCCATCTTCTCCAGTTCTTCTTCTGCCTGCTGCTTTCCAATGTTTTCCTGCTTCCGGCCAATCAACTGTGCGAACACTTTTACAGTCTCACCCAGCTTTGGCCACGCAATGGCGGCCTGCCTGAGATTCTCTAATCTGCCGTTCCAATCCGTTTCCTCACATTCCAATGCTCTCTGAATCCAGACTGCGCCGCGGCAGGATTCCTCTACCATTTCCATATCGCCGGTGAACGCCTCATCGGTATATACCCACTGCGCAAACTTAAGATTACAAGCCGCATATTCATACAGATATTGTTCAAGTTCCTCATAACTCTTTCCGTTTGCGCATACGGTAATCATATCATTGACCGCCTTCGCATGGAAATAATCATAACGGATATTTTCCCTGGTCTGTATGCTTATCAGATTCATACGGACTTTATCCCACAATTCTTCCGAATGATAGGTCTCCAGCACCATTACCTGTGCCATCCACTGTGAAAACGGCAGATCAAGAAGCATTTGCTCCAACGGAAGGATATGTGCCTGCCCATATGTCCAATATTCGTCTTCCATAAGGAGAAATTCTCCGTTATCCTTAAGCTTTGTCTCCAGCTCCTGTATGACTTCATCCGCTTTCTTTACATCCTTGACAAACGGAATGCTCTCCTCAATAATCTGTTCCTGTTCACTTTTTTCCTGTTCATCATGCAGCCTGCAGTTTTCGATAAAACCGTTGCCACACTCTGCTAACTTCTCCTGCAATTCTTTTTCCTCGTCCGGTGTCAGATCCCGGTTCTTTTTCTCTTGCATCATCGCCTTGATCCAATAATAATACAAACTGTAATTCGTCTCGTAAGTATTTCGCTCATCCTGTATGAAAGCCGCACAATCCACCACTGCCTGATCCGGTTGACCGAGCCACAGAGCTGCAATCACTGCTGCCGCATAGAACGCTCCTCTGCATTGGTTTGCAAATGGTTCATCCACATCTTCTACCAGTTCAATTGCGGATAATGCATACATACGGAATTCGTCGGCAGCCAAAGGATCCGCATATTCCTGCAGAATCTGAAGATACCATTTCATATTATTCGGTTCCGTCTCGATCAGTTTCTTTAAAATCTGCACATTCCGCTCCCGATGCGCGCGTCGGGCTTCCTCATCTGCGAATGCGTATCCGTAATGATGTACAAATGCATCAATTTTCTTGCATCTTCCTTTTACCGGTACCAGAGATTCATGCACGCTTCCTTCAAAATGCGTATCCGGTTCCAATTTGATCATACGGGCTACCCACTCATCCACATAAGAAGATCCGTCCGATTGCAAATAATTGCGAGCCTTGTATACCGCCTGCTGATAGTCTTGATATTCGCCGTTCTGAAAAAATGCAATAATTGGTGCAACATCCTCGAACCACTCATCGTCATCCAGAAACAGAAACCATTCCCCTGTTGCATGTTCAAGTCCCGCGTTACGCGCCTTGGCAAAATCGCCACACCACTTAAAACAAATATACTGATCCGCATAGTTTTCAAGCGGTTTCTGCCACGCTTCCGGACAACCGGTGTCGACAAGAATGACCTCTGTACGCAATGCGTCCCTTAGTTTTTTCAGGGAACGTAAACACTTTTCTGTTGTATCTTCTCTTCCGGAAACCAGAAGAGAGATCGTTAATAATTTGTCTGCCATCTTATTCTCCTACGCATTCTCAAGCATTGCCAGACGAATCTGCAGCGTCAGCTCCGCCAGTTTCAGGTCGTTCGGTTTCAGTTGCTTGAGCTGCCTTAAGACCTCCATCGCCGGCTCATATTGTTTCAACTGCACCAGCTTATGAATTTCTTCCAACACCCCGGCTTCCAGGCGCTTCATTTCTTCTTTCGCAGCCTCTTCTCTCCGCACAACTTCCCCGCCTAAGTCATTCATGTACAATTTCATGATGTCTGCCCATTCCGGATTCAAAAGAACCACTTCACGATACTTTTCCAACGCCCGCTTCATGTCCGTCACTTCAAGTGCAAGTGCCTCCTCGACACAGAATGCTACCTGACCGTAAAGAGGCAGAAGCTCCGGTTCCTCACGGATGATCTCCGATTTATAATACCGGCAGAGAAAACCGGTCGCCTTCTCTGCAAAGAATTGCAAGGCTTCCCGTTTCTTGCTATATTCCTGACGAACACTGTATAGCACTTCACTCTCAGCCATACAGGTGTCAAAATACGCATACCGTACGTTCTCAACGGTTCGCATCGTTTCAAACTCCAGCTTTTTTAAGATAATGTCCTGATAATCCGCATTCGACAGATACTGTATGAGATTGCTACACCATTTGTCATATGGGACAGCTAAGTAGTACGGTTCTGTTGCCACCCCGTATTGCTTCATGATTTCCGATATCTTTTCCGGTGTCAGAAATACATTCGAAGTGCTCTGCAGAAATTTCTGAAATTCTTCCGGCATAATTTTTGTATTTCCATCCATGCCGGCAACAAGAATTCTTGCATAATGCAGATACCACTGTGATCCTTCCAGCTTTGCCACAATCCGAAGGAGATTTTCATATTTTCCCTTATCCTTTTCCTCCCATGCCTGTATCTCGATAAAGAACTTTGGCTGCACCACCGGATTGTTCCATGCCAGCTGCGCGATCTCAATGAAGTCTTCTGTAGCCGGCATGGTTGCCATCGCTTCTGCCAATGCCGCCAGAAATCCATCAAACAGATACACTCTTGGCTTATCCCAGCCCATCTGTGCAACATACTTCTTAAGCTTTCGCGCATCTTTTCGTTTCAGTTCACAGGCACCGAGAATCGAATAGGCTCTCTGCTGCGGGAAAACGTCAAATGCCTCTCCCACCAGAAGAGAACTCCTTTGATTTGCCAGACGGATCTTATTTTTGCTCAATTCCTTCTTTACTTTAAAATAACGGTGAACACTGTCTTCCGCCTCGCTCCACTTTTCCATATCAAAGTAGACCGTCGCCTTACAAAGATACAGGTAAGCATGACACATCTCATTCATACGCGGATCCTGTAACCCGCGATCCGCAATTTTCAGGCTCTCTGCGTACTCTTTGAGAAATAGTCTGCCCTCTGCTGCCCCTGCATAAAAGGTTCCGACATCCCAATTATCGCGCTCATTATTCCGTTCCTTCGTAAACTCCAGACTTTCTTCCCCGAAGCTGCACATTTTAGCGTAGTCCTTGACGGAGCGGTATTCCTGCATCAGCTGCACACGCCAGCGAAGACGTTCCGGTTCTTCTTTGATCATTTCCAAAAGTAATGGTGCATTTCGATCAAAGTGTTTCTTCTTTGCTTCTGGAGTCTGAAAAATATATCCGGTATGATTGGCAATCAATTCCAGATTGAATGCCTCGCCGCGTATCGGTGCCATATATTCATGGATCTTACTGTGAAAGCATGTGTCCGCATCCAGCTTGATCATGCGACTTGCCCAGAAATCATCATAATGAATAAAGTCCGCATCATAGTAATTTCTCTGGATATAATTGACACAGCCGTATTTTCTGTACTGCCCACTCTTAAAAAACTGAATGAGCACTTCCGGGTTCTCAAACCACTCATCATCATCAATATACAGGAACCATTCTCCATGCGCCGCCTTCATGCCCACATTGCGTGCTGCAGCAAAATCATCGCACCATGTAAACGGAATAATCTGATCCGTGTACTTTGTAAGTTGTTTTCGGAGCACTTCCGGGCATCCGGTATCAACCAGAATCAGTTCTGCATCTAGTCCCTCAAGGATCGGGACAAGGGAATCCAGACAACGGATCGTCGTGTCCCTTCCGCATACCAGCATTGAAATTGTCAATTTACATTTTGCCATCATTTCGTTCCTCTCTCAATTTCCCCGATCAGTCCAAGTGCCCTCTGCGCGATATCTGGAAGACACAATGCATAGTCATCCAATATTTCCGGCTTATAATAACGCGTGAGTATTTTTGCCACCTGTTTATAATAGTTTTCTTTCATAAGCCCTCTTGTGACACGATCCTTTCGCTTCCAATCGTCTCTGCTTTCTTCTATCATCATATCACAGAGGCGCTGATTCCCCCAGATCGTTCTCCATATCGTTTCTACATGCGATACTTCCGGATGTTCCATTAACACGTCCAACAGAACCGGCATCAGACGAGGATACGCATATACAACGTTTTGATTCCACTCAAGTTTCTGAAGGGATTGTCTTAGCTCTTCTGCATTTTCCTGCACCAAAGCGCACAGAATCCGGATCATATAGCCTTTCTTCTTATTGATGCTGTCGTAAGCGCTATCGACGATAAGTGCCTCCTGCCAGATTGCATACTGCTCTTCATCCGCTGCAAGCTCTTTTTCCAAGATAAAATACTTCTCAACGCATCTTTTTGCTGCGTTCCACTCTTGCTTTTCCGCACAGGCGACCGCTTCCTGCAGCATCAGATAGGCTTTGCCTAACGGACTGCAATCGTCACTTGCCAAAGCCTTCCGTGCCTCATCCATCGACTCTTCGGGACGTTGCTGCTCCAATACTGCTTCGGTCAGCCCCGCATAAAACGTCGCTGCCAGCCGCTTCATCAGTGGCTGCTCCCTATAATTTTCATTTTGTAATACCATTCTGCAGAATCGTTCCAATTGGTTCCATTCTTCTACGGAATAGTATTCCTGTACGAGCTGTACTGCCCATCGAAGCTGATCGGGTTCCTCTGCCATCATTTCTTTTAGCAACGGCACATTTCTTTCATACCGTTTTCTCCGGTCTGCCTCCGTCGCATATATATAACCTGTATGGTTTGCAACAGCCTTAATATTTTTTCCCTTACCATGTACCGGATCAAGATACTCGTGGATTCGGCTTCGAAAATGAACTTCATCGGTCAGACGGATCATCCGTGACACCCAGTTGTCAGTATAAACCCGATATTCCGGGTCAAAAAAGTTACGCTGCACATAATTGGCATATCCGTATTCTTTGTATTCTCCGCTTGTGAAAAACGTTTCAATTGCCCCGGTATCTTCAAACCATTCGTCATCATCAATGTATAGAAACCATTCCCCGCGCGCCTGGCTGAGCCCTGCGTTTCGCGCCCTGGAGAAATCGTCGCACCAGACAAACGGAATGATCCGGTCCGCATAGCTGCGCAGTTGATCCAAAAATGTGCTACTGCAACCGGTATCAACCAGAATCAGCTCCGAAGCTACGGATTCCATCAGCGGATGCAAAGAATCCAGACAACGTAATGTTGTCTCTTCCCTTCCCGATACCAATAATGAAATTGTTAATACAATCGTTTTTTCTGTTTGCATTCCGTTTTCTCTCTTAACCAACTTCATCAGACTCTGTTTATTATATCGGTATCTTTGCGCTCTTCCATTAGTTTTGTACGCAAAAAGGGAAAGTGCCGAAACGCACTTTCCCTTGTACACGTTCTCTATAATAATTAACCCTGTAACAGCGACAGTACACCCTGTGTTGCCTGATTTGCCTGTGCGAGCATGGACTGACCAGCCTGTGCAAGAATGTTATTCTTGCTGTACTCAACCATCTCTTCTGCCATATCAGTATCACGGATCTGTGACTCAGCGGAGGTTGTATTCTCTACAACGTTATCCAGGTTATTAATCGTATGCTCAAGTCGGTTCTGGATAGCACCAAGACCGGATCTCTGTGCAGATACCTTTGAGATTGCCTCTGCAATCGTGTCAATCGCATAAGTTGCCTTTGCACCGGTTGTATCAACGAGATTCAGTCCCTTTACACCAAGACCTGCGGAAGACATCGTATCAATAGTAAATGTGATCTTGTTCGTTTCATCCGCATCAGCACCTACATGCAGACCCATCTGTAATCCCTGTGAACTCTGTACCGTACCTTCCGAAATAATAAAGGTAATCTGTGTATTGGATGCAGAATACTGCGTATCTTTCTGCCAGTTGGCTTTCACAGTTCCGGTTCCGCCAACCGTTGCAGTTGTCTTGGTTACCTTTGCCTCATGTCCCGCATCAGTTCCGATCGAAGAAGCTTTACGAAGCTCTTCTGCGATCAATGAATATGCCTTTTTTGCAGAAATTACGGATGCATCATTATCACCGACGCCGTCAACAGCACCATTCTTCTTATCCTCTGTCATCGCAACCATGGTCTGTGTTCCAACTACAACTTTATCTCCGTCCTTGATCAGCGATGCAATCTGTGTAGCAAGAAGTACATTCTCGGCAGTGTCAACCGAAGCCTTATCCTTGGCAATGGTATATTCCGTTCCGTTAATCTGGATAATGCTGCCTGCTCCCGGCTTACTTGCAACAAATTTGCCATCTGTAATAGAGCTTCTGATATCTGCAATCGTTGTACCGATGGTATATCCTTTGGATCCGATCGTAATGGTAGAACCAAACTTTAATGCTTCCATCTTAAACACACCTGTTCCGGTTCCGACACCGGTTAATGTTCCGACAATACCGGCATCCTTTGCAGAGATGACATTGGTCGTTGTCTTTCCGTTACCCTTTAGCAGATAAGTCTCATTGAACTTTGTTGTCTCAGCAACACGATCGATTTCTGTTGTAAGCTGGGAGATCTCATTCTGGATTGCCTGACGGTCATTCTCACTGTTCGTTCCGTTGGCAGCCTGTGTCGCAAGCTCGTTCATACGCTGCAGCATAGAATGAACTTCGGTTAATGCACCTTCTGCTGTCTGTACGGCTGAGATACCATCCTGTGCGTTTGTGGAAGCCTGATCCAGACCTCTGATCTGCTTGCGCATCTTCTCAGAAATTGAAAGTCCTGCTGCATCATCTGCTGCACGGTTGATCTTGTAACCGGATGACAACTTCTCTGTTGCCTTTGACTGAGATGAAGTCGTGATGTTTAACATTCTGTTGGCGTTCATCGCCTGCATGTTGTGCTGTACTACCATTATTTGTTTCCTCCTTGAATCCTACGTAACGTCCTTGGTTACTTGTTTTGATAATATAGGCGCTTGCTGAACGCCTCGGGTAAACGACGCTTGCTGGGCGTCATAAATGGTGCTTGCTGGACACCATTTTTACTTGGTTACTCTTTATATCGGGCTTTCTATGGATTACTTAACCCCTAAAAATAATTTTTTTTATTTTTTAGCAAAAACATATTGACATTTTATTTATATGCAGCAAAAAAGGCGGCGGGAGCAACCCGTCGCCAGTTTTGTAATAGTAGTATAGCAATGAATAGCAAACAGCAATTAACCAAGTAAGGACAGAACACCCTGATTTGACTGGTTCGCCTGAGCGAGCATAGACTGGCCGGCCTGAGCAAGAATATTGTTCTTGCTGTACTCAACCATTGTCTCAGCCATATCAGTATCACGAATCTGAGATTCAGCGCTTGTAGTATTCTCAACTACGTTGTCCAGGTTGTTAATTGTGTGCTCAAGTCTGTTCTGAACAGCACCGAGTGCAGATCTCTGAGCAGATACCTTAGAAATTGCATCACTGATTGCATCGATGGCGTATGTGGCCTTAGCACCTGTCTTATCAACAAGGTTCAGTCCCTTAACACCAAGTCCTGCAGAGTTCATTGTGTCGACGGTGAACGAAATCTTGTTTGTCTCATCTGCGTCAGCACCAACGTGAAGTCCCATCTGAAGACCCTGCTTAACCTCTACGGATCCCTCATTGATAATGAAGGTAACCTGTGTATTAGTCTGTCCCGCATCACCAGCAGCCTTTGCACCACTTGCATCTGCAGTAATTGTAGCTGCGCCTACCGTTGCGCTTCCCTTTGTAGAAACCTTAGCTTCACTACCGGCATCAGCGCCAATCGAAGATGCCTTACGAAGCTCGTCAGCGATCAGGCTGTAAGCCTTGTTTGCAGAGATTACGGATGCATCGTTGTCACCAACACCATCCTTCTTTGTCTCAGTCATAGCAACCATAGTCTGTGTTCCGACAACAACCTTGTCACCATCCTGAATTAAAGCTGCAATATCCTTAGCTTCCAGACGGTTCTCTGTTCTGTCAACATCTTTAGAATCCTTTGCTACGGTATACTCTGTACCATTAATTGTAATGATACTTCCGGCTGCAATCGTTCCACCAATGTTGATAGAAGATGTCTTACCAGCAGCAGGAGCGATTGCAGAACGGATATCAGAGATTGTTGTACCGATGGTATATCCCTTAGATCCGATTGTGATGGACTGGCCATACTTTAATGTATTCATCTTGAATACAGCTGTACCAGTTCCAACACCGGTAAGAGAACCAGCGATACCTGCATCCTGAGCAGAAATCTTGACTGTAGATGTCTTTCCGTTACCCTTTAACAGATAAGTCTCGTTGAACTTTGTTGTCTCAGCAACACGGTCAATTTCAGTTGTTAACTGATCGATCTCATCCTGGATGGAAGAACGGTCAGACTCACTGTTTGTTCCGTTGGCTGCCTGAGTAGCAAGCTCGTTCATACGCTGCAGCATAGAGTGAACTTCTGTTAAAGCACCTTCAGCTGTCTGTACAGCTGAGATACCATCCTGAGCGTTTGTAGAAGCCTGATCAAGACCTTTGATCTGCTTACGCATCTTCTCAGAAATTGAAAGTCCTGCTGCATCATCTGCTGCACGGTTGATCTTGTAACCAGAAGATAACTTCTCTGTTGCTTTTGACTGCTGTGTTGTTGTAACATTGAGCATTCTGTTGGCGTTCATCGCCTGCATGTTGTGTTGTACTACCATAATAATTCCTCCTTGAATCTTTGTCCCCCGCGTCCTTGCGGTTCGTTGTTTGTTGTAATGTCCATCCTTCCGGCCGTACGCTCCGTCGGGATTTCGATTACGGTACCGTAATCAAAGACAACTCTTTGTTTACTTACTTTTTATATCGGAGGAAAGCTCCGATACTTTATAGCAAAATAAGAAGAAAAATGAATTTTTCTTCCTGCTACCATATGATGTATAAGGCTACTTCTTACCGTCCATATATCTTGATTCCATATACCCCGGATGAGTCATTGTCTTATAATATCCGGTAATCGCCTTACTGTTTGCACGCACATCCCTGGCGTGTTTTTTTACGGTTGTAAACTTCTGCATCATCAGATCCTTGTTACGCGCTTCCTGCGCCTGAATCATGATGCTTTTGTCCGTAATGCTGCGGATACGCTGCTGCATCTCTCTGATGATGTCCGCATACTGCTCCTTGTTGCCTTGCAGTTCTTCTTCCACCTGCGCATAAAGCTTCTCGAATCCGCTGTCAAGCTGATTGAGCTGGTCGATACAGGCACTCTTATCCTCCACGGTCTGATCGAAATCATCAACCGGAGTCGAAATTTCCGTAAGTTCCTTTTTCTGCAGATCATTCAGACGGATGATCTCATCGAGAACTTTTTCTTTCTTCTTGAGGCTTTGGAGCATAATTGCTAAATATGTATCTGCCATAGTTCCCCCTGTTATGATACCGCTACATTGGTTCCGTTGGCAGTCTTTGTCATAACTTCCTTCCATGTGTCGCGCATGGTACGGAGATGCTTTAATACTTCTTCAAGGATCTCCGCATCTTTCTTGATATTTGCCTCACGAAGCCTGCGGATCAGATAAGAATACACGGCATTAAAGTCCTTGGATACCGGATATTTCTCGTCCAGAGTGGACTGGAATTCGATGATGATACGCTCCGTTTTAATAATATTGGTATGTGCTTTCTGGACATCATTCTTCTCGATTGCCATAATCGCAATATTCGTGAATTTGATTGCTCCATCATAAAGCATCAATGTCAATTCTGCCGGTGAAGCAGTAAGTATTTTGCTGTTGTTGTATGCTGCGTAGCCCTGATTCTGAATCATCGCAACTCCTCCCCTTAACTTCTTTTTCATCTAATGAAGTCAGCTTTTAACTGCTTCCAAGCATGGAACTCAGAGAGCTGGTCTGGCTTTGTAACTTAGACATAGCGGTTTCCATGTTCGAGAATTTCTTATAGTAATAATCTTCCTTATCGGATACTTTGCTTTCCCACTGTTTGATGGTCTTGGTAAGATTGGAATACTCCTTATCCAATTCCTTGTCATTGTAGATCTTATAACGGGAACGCAGGCTGCTGGACTGCATCTGCTGATCCATTGCTTTGTACAGCTTCGTACTGAGCTGCTTCATGAAATCAATCACGGTATCCGGATTCTTTGTGATGGCATCCATCAGCTTGTCCTTGTTTCCGGATGTATTCTCATCATCCTCATCACCGTCAATGTGATAAGCATTCTGCTCATTCTCTGCTGCATTCAGATATCCGAGTGTCTGGATACCGAAGCTTGAAAGTGAGTAATCCTTTCCATTAATCGTAATCGGGCTGGACATCGCCGTCATCATGGAATTCATGATGGTTCCAAGCGAGGTATCCCTGCGGAGAAGGGAATCCTTGATCTTGGTCTCCCACTTTTCGATCTCCGTGTCAGACATCTTGTCCTTTTCGTCATCCGTCAGTGGCTCGTAACTACCTGCAGAATCCGCATTATACAGTTTCGTGATCTCATTGATGATATTGTTATATTCTGTCAGAAAATCCTTGACCTTATCATAGATTCCCTGCGAGTCCGTTGTCGTCGTAATTGTGATTGCGGTACTGTCATCGAGTGTTGACAGATCAACATTCTCCGGATCCGTCACATCATCGGTCACTCCCGTAACCGAAACATTAAGTCCATTGATGGAAAAATCATTGCTTGTATTTGTGTATTTTACACCATTCAACGAGATGACTGCGTCTTTTCCGTCAATCTTAACCGCCTGATTGTCGTAGGTATTGTTTACCGTATCCAGTCCGAGCAGAGCAAGCAGCTTTTTGGAAGCGGCACTCTCTGTTTCATTCAGTTCAATCTCTTCCATAACGGTTTTACCGTCTTTATCGGTCACAATGTTACCATCGTCATCGGTTTTTGGAACTTTCTTTGTTGTTGACGCACTGATGGTAAAGTCCGCTGCCTTTCCGGTATCCTTGGAGCTTACAAAAAGGCGTCCATTATTCTCGTCAAAGCTTGCATTAAGTCCATTCTCTTTCAATGCACTCACAACATCCTGTATGGTGCTGTCCTTGCCGAGTGTAATTTTCTTTGTGACTGCCTCTCCTTTTTCATCCGTCGTCCGGATATCCAGCGTGGTATCTTTACCGCTTGTATAGCCAAGCGCACTCAGCTTGGTCGTACTCGTAAGCTTCTCAGGATTACCGTCATTGTCTTTCATTTCCGTCTTCTCAAGAGTGGTTACGCCATCCTTTGTCACTTCCTTGCGGAACGCCAGCTTGCCGCCGGTCAGATAACCGGACTGTGCCGTGGACAGTACATGAAGCTTCTGTGTACCGTTGACAGCCTCACCACTGGCAGTCACCGTTGCCTTTGTCGTGTCAGAAACGGTCGTTTTTCTCAAGCTGTACGCACTGGAATAACGCATCTTACCAACACTATTGTAAAGACTGTACACTTTGGTATTCAGTTCCTTCCAGGCTTCCTGCTTCCAGCCTAATTTGGTCTGTTCTTTTGTATATTTCTCGGTCTTCTGGCTATATGCCGATACCAGTTCCTGAACAATCGCATCCGTGTCCAGTCCGGAATTGATACCCGATACTCTCATTGCCATAGGGATTTCCTCCTATCTCTTCTCGTCTACCATAAGTCCTGCCATCTCCCAGACTTTGGCAATCATGTCCAGAGTTTTCTCCGGTGGGAGCTCCTTGATGACTTTCTTGGTGTCTTTATCTACGATCTTGATGGTTACGC
>CAKRKX010000007.1 GCA_934358675.1 uncultured Agathobacter sp.
GATCCACCACGGTAAGTCCCTCAATTTCCTCGCATCCATCTGCCATAAAAATTCCAAGTTTGCTCATCTTAATTTCCTCCTGATCGAATTTTATATTATTTTTCCTTTCTATCCGGATTCTTTGTCATACTACTTAACATTTTCTGTTTTGTCGTTTCGGATAGTTTTATTTTTAATATCAATATAATATTGCACACCATTTAAAATTACAATAGGAGTTGCACCCTTATCCTTTCTATTTCTGTCCTGTTCCGTGACAGATAGAACATTTTCCGATTCCGGCACAGCCCGAACATAAATTAGATTCCGTTGCAGGTGCATCATTTTTCTTCTACTGTAAAAATAAGATATGTGCTTTGTCAACAGTAAAATAAGCCGGCACCTGAGGCACATCCGATGAATCAGCATGTTCCTTGGCTATTTTCCATAAAAATTCTTTTCGCGCACCTTCCATGGTAACATAAATATTCCATTCAAACAGTGCTTCCTCTATCCTATACGCTACACAGTGAAACGCATCTTCCAACTTGTCACACGGAATCAGATCATGCGCTCTGATACCGATATGAGAAAAAGGCATATTTTCAGACTCCATCTTTAGAACAATATTCCAGTCTTCCGCCAAGATATGTTGCCCATCCATCCGGTGTGCCGGTGTAATATTTTTACAGCCGGAAAGGATCGCCGCATTCACCGTCTTTGGATTTGCGAAAAACTCACGTTTTTTTTGTATGCAGTCGACACACCCCTGCTTCATTGCACATATTGTATGTCCCAATGCAAAAGCTTCATCCCTGTCATGTGTCACCAATAGCACCGGACAGCTTCTGTCAGAAAGTTCCTGCTTCATTTCCGAAAGCATCTGGCGCTTTAAATAACTGTCAAGTGCCGCAAATGGCTCGTCCAGCAAAATCACCTGTGGCTTTGATGCCAACATACGTGCCATCGCAAGACGCTGCTTTTGTCCTCCGGACAGTTGCCGCGGATACTGCCCCTGCAATCCGTTCAAATGAAAAGTGCTCATATACTCCGTTACCAGATTTTGGCGGACCTGTTTTCTTTTTTCATGCATACCCGCCATAATATTTTCTTCCACGGTCATATTCTGAAACAATGCATAATCCTGAAACATATAACCGACACCTCTCTCCTGCGGTGGGAGATTGATTTTCTTTTCGGAATCGAACAAAACTCTTTCATTTAAAACAATTCTCCCTTCATCCGGAGTCTCAATTCCGGCAATACATTTTAATGTCATACTCTTTCCACATCCGGATGCTCCAAGCAGGGCAAACACTTCTTCCCCTGCCGAAAAAGCAATATCAAGAGAGAACGAACCTGCCTTCTTTTTGATTACTACCTCAAGTGACATATTATGATCCTTTCCGCAGTCCTATCCATTTTTCCGCCTCGACGCAATAAGATTCATCAACGTAATAATTCCAAATGAAAGCAACATAACGATTGCCACCCATATACCGGCAGTCTCATAATCCCCATCCTGGATTACCATCGCTATCTTTTGCGAAATCGTACTCGTTTTGCCAGGAATATTTCCCGCCAGCATCGAAGTCGCACCGTATTCTCCAAGCGCTCTTGCAAACGTAAGGATCGTTCCTGATGCAATTCCCGGTGCGGCAGCCGGCATGATCACTTTCCAGAAGATTCTCCGTTCCGACATTCCCAGCGTTCTTCCCGCATAGATCACATTCGGATCAACCTGTTCAAACGCCGCTCTCGCATTGCGATACATGAGCGGAAATGCGATCACGGTAGCCGCAAGAATACATCCAAGCCAAGTCTGAACCACCTTGATATGCAGATTCTGAAATAGAAAATTTCCAAGCGGTCTCTTCTTACTAAATATCAGAAGCAGGAAAAAGCCAGCCACCGTAGGTGGTAATACCATCGGTAATGTCAATATACCATCCAGAACCGCTCTCTTTTTCGCACCGGTTTTCACGACTCCGGCAGCCGCATATATTCCCAGAAAAAAGGAAAAAAATGTTGCAACAATTCCTGTTTTTAATGAAATCCACAAGGGACTGAAATCAAGCGTTCGAATGATGTCTGCCATAATTTAATCCTCAACGTCGGTATCAAAATAATAATTTTCAAAAACAGACTTTGCGCTTTCGGAGATCAGATAGTTAATGAAATCATTTGCCACATCAACTTCCGCATCCGTGGCTTCATCATTCAAAACACCGGATACCGGATAGATAACATTACCGGTCAGGCTGTACGGTACAACCTCCAGAACCTTCAGCTGATCTTCCAGACCATACAGATCGGAATAATAGATGGTGCCTACTTCATTGGATCCTTCCGCTACTGCTGCCGTCACCGCACCTACATTTGCACATTCATTGATCTCCAATCCACCGAGCGCATCAGACACTTCCTGTGTTGTAATTGTGGAAGCATCCTCGGTTTCCGGAAGCATTCCTGCATTCACCAGTGCCAGTCTTGTATACTTACCAACCGGAACCGATCCGTCGGCAAGTGCCATATTCTTGGCTTTTGACAGATCAGAAAGTCCTGTCACTTCTGTGTTACTTCCCTCATAGGTTGCAACACACACCTGATTATTCACCACGTTATGCCGCGTTTTGTCCGTCAACAGATTTTTGTCGCTCAGTTCGTCCATCTGGCTCTGCGCAGCCGAGAAGAAAATATCACAGGCAGCACCTTCTTCAATCTGTGTCATCAATGTTCCCGAGCTGTCATAGCTGGCAAGAATTGTTACATTGTCATGCGTTTTCTCATAATCAGCAATCAGTTCATCTAAAACGGTATTTAAACTTTTCGCAGCAAAAATCGTTACCGTGGTCTGTTCCGATTCTGTCTGGGTGTTTTTCTCGGTCTGCGTATCGGCTGACTCATTCGTTTTGCCTCCGCATCCGACCAATGCTGTTGTTAGCATAGTAACCGTCAGTAAACTTGCAA
Source organism: uncultured Agathobacter sp. (assembly GCA_934358675.1). Lineage (GTDB taxonomy): Bacteria > Bacillota > Clostridia > Lachnospirales > Lachnospiraceae > Roseburia. Next base: position 2,950 of record CAKRKX010000007.1, read on the forward strand.
GTAATTTCTTTTTCATAATCAATTTTCTCCTCGGATTATCATATATTTATGAATTTCGGGCACAATTTGATTCCATTCCAATTAAAACCCGAATTCCATGCGCTAATGTATCTAATATCAAATCCGTGCCTTCTTTTACTGCCTTTGGGCTTCCCGGCAGATTGACGATCAGTGTCTTATTTCGTATAACCGACACACCTCTTGAAAGCATGGCACGCTTTGTATATTTCATCGATCCGGCCCGTATCGCCTCCGCGATACCGGGCACATTTCTTGTTGCAACCGCCATCGTTGCTTCCGGTGTACAATCCCGAGGCGAAAATCCCGTACCCCCGGTTGTCATGATAAGCTGGATCTGTCGCTGATCGCATAACCGCATCAGCTCGGCTTTAATACGAGCTTCTTCATCCGGCAAAAGCAATTTTTCCACCACATCATATCCGGCTTTTTTTAGCTGCTCACATAAGAGAGGACCGCTCTCGTCCACTCTTTCGCCTCTTGCTCCACTGTCACTTAACGTGATCACCGCTGCCGTCATCTTTCTGTCCAAATCCGGAGGAAGCAGTGTCACTTCATCCCCCTTACAAATTTCTCCGCCCCGGATCACTTTGGTAAACACACCTTCCCTCGGCATAATACAATCGCCCATTGTCTGATATATCTTGCAGTGCGTGTGGCATTCCTTTCCGATCTGTGTCAACTCCAAAATCACATCGCCTATCTGAAAACGACTTCCGACAGGAATGGTTTTGAGGCTGCCGAATCCATCCACAATAAGATTTTCTCCAAAACTTCCAAAATCCACATCCGCACCCTTATTGCGAAACTCTTCGATCATTTCATAAGAAAGAAGGCTGACCTGCCGGTGCCAGTGTCCCGCATGCGCATCCTTCTCAATGCCCCAGTCTTCCTTCAAAATTGCATGATCTATTTCACTTTTCTGTGTTCCTCTCTGTTCACTGATGCAGATACCTTTTAAACAACCCATATCTCATCCTCCTATCGCCACCATTTTCTGATGTTCTGTCATATGATCCGGATTTTCAAAGCAATGCTCCGATGGCTTTTCCATGATCGTCGCCGCAATTTTCTCCTGCAAAGCCTTTATCCGTCTCTCCTGTTGTTGTTCTTCCCCCCAGCCGGTATCTCTTAAAATTGATTTCAGATCACACTCACCTTCATAGCAAAGACACGCTTTTAATTGTCCGGTGGAGCTGAGTCTTACACGGTTACATGTACTGCAGAACTTTCCATGTATCGCACTGATAAAACCGACACTACCGGCAAACCCCGGAATGTGATAATATTTTGCCGGTCCGTTTCCATGCCTCCGGTAATCTTCCTGCATGGACGGATACCTTTCTTTTATGCGCAGGAAAAAATCTTTGCCGGATATACCACACATCTTTTTTCCTTCCCCAATCGGCATCAATTCAATAAAGCGAACGTCGATATTCTGCTTCTGTGTCAATTGCAGTATCCGAAATAATTCCTCTTCCGATGTTCCGGTCAGAAGAACCGTATTTATTTTTACCCTGATGCCACGTTCGGCCGCTTCTCTTACCGCGGTAAGAATATTCGACAGTTCGTTTTTTCCTGTGATCTGCTCATACTTTTTTTCATCGAGTGTATCAATACTGACATTGATCGCACGGATTCCGCTGTCGATCAGTTCATCCAGATATTCCATAAGCAGCACACCGTTTGTGGTCATTGTTATCTCTTCGACTCCGGGAACTGTATGCAACATCCTTGCCAAAACTGTAACATCCTTTCGCACCAAAGGTTCGCCTCCGGTCAGTTTGATCTTCGTAATTCCCAGTCCGGCTGCCGCTTTCACGATATGTAAGATCTCCTCATATGTGAGCAGTTCCTCCATCGGAATCGGCGTGATTCCATCCGGCATACAATATTTGCAGCGCAGATTGCAGCGGTCCGTCACCGAAATGCGCATATAATCTATATTTCTTCCATATTTATCCTTCATAACAAAAATCACCACTTTTTCCGCCGGATTTCGTACACAAATGTATATCTCCCATGAGCATCCGTTTATCAACCGCCTTACACATATCGTAAATAGTAAGCAAAGCGATATTTACACCGGTCAAAGCCTCCATCTCGACACCGGTCTTTCCGACCGTTCTTGCCGTACAGAACACACGGATCTGATTTTCGCCTTCATAGGTAAAAACGATTTCAACTTTTGTCAGATTCAATATGTGACACAATGGGATCAATTCACTGGTTTTTTTTGCGCCCATGATTCCGGCAATTCTGGCACACGAAAGCACATCACCTTTTCCCATATGTCCCTCTTCAACCATTTTTCTGCAAGAAGGTGTCATGGTAATTTTTCCTGTTGCCACCGCTTCCCTTACCGTGTCCTGCTTTTCGCTGACATCCACCATGATGGCTTCTCCCTGTTTGTTAAAATGTGTAAATTCTTCCATTGCCCGATTCCTTCTTTTCTTTTTATTTTCCGAATCCGCAATTCGGATAGGTGCATATATCACAGTTTAAGCAAAGTCCTCCCTCACCAAGCCGGTCAAGTTCCTCCTTCTTAATCCGTTCCCCTGCAACAATTCTCGGTAAAACAAGATCAAAAATCGTGCGTTTTGCATACATGACGCATCCTGGTAACCCCATCACCGGGACTTCTTTTTGATTGCCCTCCTCATCCGTCAATTGCTTATAAGAAAGAAGAAACATCGCTCCCGGCAGAACCGGAGCTCCATAACTGATGATTTCGGCACCGCTGTTTTTGATTGCAAGGGGTGTCTTATCATCCGGATCTACACTCATTCCTCCTGTGCAGATTACCATATCCACACCCTTTTCGATCATGCGGCATATCTGCCCGGTAATGTCTTTCGGATCGTCGGAACAGATTGCGTGTTCCTTCATTTCCACACCATATTCCCTGCACTTTTCCTGTATCACCGGAGTAAATGTATCCGTGATACGTCCCTTAAACACTTCGCTTCCGGTGGTAACAACACCTGCGGTTTTCAACCGATACGGCAATATCTGAAATATCGGGTCTCCTTTTGCCGCTTCCTGTGCCATTAGCATCTTTTCTTTTTCGATGACAAGCGGAATAATACGCGTCCCGGCAAGTTTATCTCCTTTCTTTACCGGAAAATCACCGTGTCTGCCGGCGATCATCATTTCTCCGAGTGAATTCACTTTCAAAAGCTTTGTGCGGTCGATCTTTAATATTCCGTCCAGATCGGCGATCAGCTCAATCTTTCCTTCCTTAATATCCGATCCATGCATATGCTCGCCTTTGCATAGTTTGTAAAGGATTTCCGCCGCTTCGTTTTCATGAAGCATGTTTTCGTCCTTCTCCCAGATATAGAGATGTTCCTTGCCGATGCTGAGCAGAACCGGAATATCCTCCGGAGTCACAACGTGTCCTTTGCGAAATACGGCATCTTTTGTAACACCCTTGATAATCTGTGTAATGTCATGACAAAGCACCTGCCCCACCGCATCCTTTGTATCAATCAGTTTCATGTTCCTTCACTTCCTTGTCTATATTCTCACGCGAGAATATCGCTTTTAAAAGAAAAAGGTGCTGACATCGTCAGCACCTTTGCTAATGCTATTGTGACCTATCTCTTACAACTTTTCAAATTCTTTTTCAAAAGAACTAGCTACCGGCTGTACGGTGTATGTTCCAAAGGAAGACTGTGACGGATCTCACCGTCCAGTTTCTGGTAAGCCGCACTGATTGCCGGAGCCGTCGGAATAGACACAACCTCACCGATTCCGATCGCGCCGTACGCCTTGTCTACACCATCTTTTTCAATGATAATGCTTTCGATCTCCGGAATCTTATCGGCACGGAACAGACCGTAATTGCCGAGCTTGGTTTTCAAATATCCGTGATCAACCACATACTTCTCCGTCAGCGCGTATCCGAGTGACATAACAACACCGCCTTCGATCTGTCCTTCCACCATCTTCGGATTTACGGCTTTTCCGACTTCGTGTGCAGCGATCATCTTATTGACCGTACCGTCTTCATTCAAGATACATACCTGTGTCGCATAACTGTATGCCACATGGGAGATTGGATGTTCCACCAGAGTTCCCATGGGATCCGTCTTAGCATAATACTCTCCGTAGTATTCGGTTCCGTTCAGTTTTGATAACGGTGCGTGATCCAATGCTTCTTTTAATTTCTCGCCAGCCCGCCGCATCGCCTCACCGGTTACCAGCGTCTGTCTGGAGCCCGACGTACATCCCGAATCCGGAGCCTCGTCGGTGTTCGGATTATGATATACAATATCCTCACTGCGAACCCCGGATGCCTCGCCCAGCATCTGTACCAGAACTGTCGCCAGCCCCTGGCCGATACAGGTTGCACCGGAATAAATATGTACCTTGTCATTTTGTACTTTTAATTTTACGCGACCGATATCTTTCAGACCGATACCAACACCCGCATTCTTGATCGCACACGCAATGCCCACATACGGATGTGCTTCAAATTCATCTTTTACCGCCAAAAGCGTCTCGACAAGACCGGTCGACTCATCTGCGATCTGTCCGTTCGGCAGACTATCTCCTGGTCTTACCGCATTCCGGTAACGGATCTCCCACTCCGAAATACCGACTTTCTTAGCTAACATGTTAAGGCAGGTTTCGATTGCAAAACACGTCTGCAATACACCGAATCCACGGTACGCACCTCCCGGCGGATTGTTCGTATAGGTTGCGACACCGTCAATTTCAATATTATGAAAATTATACGGTCCCGATGCATGGATACAGGCACGCTGCAGTACCGGTCCACAGAGAGAGGCGTATGCACCGGTATCGGCAACATTTTTCTCTCTCATCGCAACGATATGACCTTCCTTGTCGCACGCAAGTGTAAGATCAATCGAAAAGGCATGACGTTTCGGATGACAGAGCATACTCTCATCTCTTGAAAATTTCACTTTGCATACGCGTCTTGTCACATATGCGGCAAGCAGGGCAAGAGGCTGACATACAGCATCTTCACGTCCTCCGAATCCGCCGCCCACCAGTTTGTTTTCCACAATAATGTTTTCTTTCGGAAGTCCCATCATATAGGAAAGTTCTTCGCGGACAGAATGCGGACTCTGATCACTGGAATAGACAAAATAATGGTCTTCGCCAAGTGGCATGGCGATCGAACACTCCGGTTCCAGATACGCATGCTCCTGAACCGGCGTCTCAAAATGCTCTGAGACAACAAAGGCCGCTGTCTCCAGTGCCTCATCCACATTACCTCTTCTGAGATGCTGCTCATTACAGATATTTCCGTTCGAATGTAAAAGCGGTGCATCCTCCGCCATCGCCTCCGCAGGACATGTAACCGGTTTTAATTCCTCATACTCGATTTTTACAAGCGCTTTTGCCTGCTCTAAGATTTCTTCCGTCTCGGCAACAACAAGGACGATCGCATCACCCAGAAAATGAGTGATCTCGCCTACGCCCATCAAAACATCCCAGTCCTGTATGATATGTCCGACCTGCTTATGACCTTCTTTCGGCATATCATCCGCCGTAATACATGCGATCACACCTTCCAGCTTCATCGCATCCGATGTATCAATGGAAAGAATCTTCGCTCTTGGATATTTCGATCTGACCGGACTGGCATATACCATTCCGTCAATCTCCACATCATCACAATACTCTCCCGTACCCAGAATCTTTTCCTTGGCATCGACTCTTCGATAGCTTTCGCCCATCTTATTGTTCGTATTCACATCCGGAAGTTCTTTTTCTCCACGAAAGATCTCGGCAGCCATCTGGATTGCTTCCACAATCTTTTTATAGCCGGTACACCGGCAATAATTGCCCCGGATCGCAGCTGCAATCTCAACCTTGTTTGGTGCCGGATTTTGATCCAGCAATGCTTTTGCACACATAACCATTCCCGGTGTACAAAAACCACATTGTACCGCTCCCGCGGTACTGAATGCATATACATATACATTCTTCTCGAAATCACTTAATCCCTCAACCGTCGTGATATGCGCGCCGTCAAATTTTTCTGCTTTCTGCACACAGGTTTTTACCGTCTTTCCATCGATCACAACGGTACAGGTTCCGCATGCTCCCTGCGAGCATCCGTCTTTTACCGATTTCAAATGACAATCCTTGCGGAGAACATCCATCAGACGTCTTTTGCCATCCACCTCTATTTCTTTTCCGTTTACATACAATCTACTCAAACGCTTATCCTCCGTCCGTTTTCAATCTGCCCGTTACTTTTCCCCGATCGACTTCATTTTATCCCGCATCATATCAATGATCTCATCCGCACAGTTTTCTCTGCCCAATCGGTGGGAATTGATGATCAGGTCATAGTCTTTGTAACTGAGCCAGTCTTTGCCTGTAAAATAGTGATAAAAGCCTGATCTCTGCATATCGATTTCCGCAACCTGGCTTGCCGCTTCCGATTCGTTCGATACAAAACGATCTGCGATCTCCTTTACGCACACATGACGCGGTGCCTGAATGTTTGCCGATAATACATTCGGATATTTTCGTAAGATATAGTTTGCCGCGTAGCCAACGATCACACAGCTTTCCGTCTGCGCCAGGCCTTTGATGATCTGTGCTTCATACAAAAAAAGATTTTCATCCTTTATTGTTCCGTTGAAACGATATCCCGGCAAAGCCAGCACTCCGTCATCCATTTTATTTAAGTATTTTGAAACGCTTTTGCCCCGCTGCTTCGTGTTCATTTTCTCAAACAGTTCCGGTCCCAATCCGCTCCAATCGGAGGCCATTTTTATGATTTCCTGTTCATAGCAAGGCACTCCCAGTTTCTTTGCAACTTCATATGCAATTGTCTTTCCGCCACTTCCAAAACCTCTTTCCACAGTAATCACAAAATTTCCCATAAAAAGCTCCTTTACAAACTATTTAACACGGTACGATAACCCTGATAGCACTTGTCCGCAAGTGCCCTCTCATCTATGCCAACCAGTTTTCCGTCTCTTACAACAACTTTTCCGTTTACCATGGTCAGATCAACCGGTTTCTTATATCCAACCGTGGAAAGCATTGCAACCGGATCATCATAAGCACCTACATTATCCGCATCTTTTTTCATATCGATCATAAACAGATCTGCCGCTTTTCCCACTTCCAGCGATCCGGTAAAATGATCGATTCCGAGAATATCCGCTCCGCCAAGCGTTGCGATCTCAAACAGCTTTCTTCCGGACGGCGCACGGCTTCCGGAGTGCAGACGATGCAGCAGATAAGAAACTCTCATTTCTTCAAGCATATCCGATCCGTCATTGGAGCCGCTTCCATCCACTGCAATACTAAGTCGGACGCCACGTTCCAACATATCCGGGACACGGCAGATGCCGGAAGACAGTTTCATATTGGAAATCGGACAATGTGCGATTCCGGTTCCCGTCTCCGCCAACAGATCCAGTTCTTCATCATTAAAATGAATTCCATGTGCATACCAGGTGTCTTTTCCTATCACTCCGGTTTTCTGTGCCCACGCAAGCGGACGCATACCGTAAGTAGAAAGGCAGAACCGTTCTTCATCCATAGTCTCACAAAGATGTGTATGCAGCCGGACCCCATACGCTCTTGCCAGCTTTGCCGACTCCACCATCGTATCCTCATAGACGGTAAACGGCGAGCATGGCGCAACCACAATTCCTTTCATTGCAAACGGTGTGTCATCCTTATATTTTTCAATCAGCTTCTGTGTATTTTGAATAAACTGATCCGTTTTTTCCACCATACACATCGGCGCCGATCCACCGTCATTGATTCCTCTTGTGATACCGCCTCTTCCACAGATATATCGGATGCCAAGCCTTTTGGCAGCCTCATACTGTGCATCGATCAGTTCCATGTTCTGTCCGTTCGGATAGGAATACTGATGGTCAAATACGGTTGTACAACCGTACCGCAGCAGTTCTCCGCCGGAAATCATCATCGTATCATATAAAAATTCAGGATTTACTTTCGAGAGAACCGCAAAGATCACATGAAGCCACTCGAAAAGTTCCATATTCTGTGCCCTTGGAATATTTCTGGAAAAAGCCTGCATCAGATGATGATGTGTGTTGACAAGTCCCGGATATACGACCATACCGGTCGCATCGATCACCTCATCCGCTTCATCCGAAAGGTCCGTCCCGATCTTAACGATACGGTTATCCTCAATCAGTATCGAATTATGATCTGTCCGAAACAATTCTTCATTCGAAATATGTTCCACTACCGCAAGTGCATTTTTTATTAACGTCTTCATCACTATCACCAGACCTTTCGCTTTATCTTAACTTCTCACCATCAACATACACATGTACAATATTACGATCATCCGAACAATAGATCATCCGTTCCGCTCTCTGCTTTAATGTAAAGGCATTGTATTTCTGCGCATCCTCATCATTGATCACCAAAGCATCAAATGCATATCCCGGCTCAAAACTTCCCGTCTTTCCAAAAAAGCTTCCACCTGCTTTGGTCGCACAGTAAAACGCTTCCGCAGCCGTGACCGGTCTGTGGTAAGTCTGATTGACGTAATGCATACCGCCTTCCTGTATTGCGGCTACCATATTCAAAAACATGTTTAATGTATGTCCTCCGGCAAGGTCGCTTCCGAGTCCGACACGGATTCCCAGATCATTGTATTCCGCCAGTTTCATCACACCGCTCAAAAGATTCAGGTTCGACTGCGGGCAATGACCGACAAGAATATTGTTGTCTTTGAGCACCTGTTTTTCGCGATCCGACAGATGAATGGAATGTGCTACCATCGTCTGTGGTTTATTCATCAGATCCGCTTTCTGATAAGTCTCGGTGAAATCCTGACAGTCACCGAAAAATTTTAATGTAAAATCAATCTCGCTTTTGTTTTCCGACAAATGCATCTGGACCGGAAGATCGTATTGCTGTGCCTGCTTTGCAAGCGCTTTCATCAGTGGTCTGGTGCAAAGCATCGCAAGTGTCGGGGTGACGATCGGTTTGACTTTCGACGACTTATCGATATTCTCTAAAATAAATTGCTCCGAATCATGGATGGACTGTTCGGTCTCTTCCGTCGCATCCGGCAATGTATTACAGTCTTCGCATACCTTTCCGACATATGCCTTCAGACCTGTTTTAATCAACTCATCAATCAGAATCGTCGCGGAAGCCCCATGAATCGTTGTCATGATAATGGAATGCGTAATACCGTATTTTAAAAGCTGCTCCGCAAAATCCGCATAAACTCTTTTTGCATATTCCGTATCATGTAACCGGATTTCCTGAGGAATCGTTAAGGTATCCAGCCATTCGATCAATTCGGTATTGTAACCGATTCCGATCGTCGGCATCTGGGATGCGTGTACATGACAATCCGTAAATCCAGGAATAATCAACTGATCACCGTAATCTATGATCTCGTAATCCCCATCCGGTTTCTCTGCCTGACAGGAAATAACTTTACCCTCATCATCCACCAGAATGTATCCGTTCTCTATTGTTGTAAATTCCTCTTTTGATTTTGTGAATATAATATTTCCTTTGTACGCTTTCATTTCCTTTTCCCCTTTTCTGGCTCTCACACCGTGATATCTTTACATATGGGTTCTATACCGATCCGCTCTGCTTTGCGGGCAAATGCATAAAACACATATGTTAGGACATCACCTCTGTGGGAGAACCCCCCACAGAGTATGATCTTCCCATTTTATCGGTTATGGTAACTGACCATCTACATTGTCTACAAAGTAGTCGTACTTTCTTGACTGCTCGTCGGTCATTACCTCGCCCTCTTTAACAATGACATTGCCCTGATTGTCTTTGATTTCTCCGGCAAGTACATTGATCTCACCGGACTGGATCTTGTCCTGCACATCCAATACATCATTCTGTACATCTTCCGGAACAAGATCCTCCGCAAACGGAGCGATGGAGATACAGCCTTCCTTGGCACCCCAGAGGTAGTCCTTGGCAGCCGGTACATAGTTATTCTCCGCATAAAAAGTTAAGATATCTTCAAAGATCGGCTCCCAGTTCCACATGAATGAAGAAAGTACTGCAGTCGGTGCATAGCTGGAAGTATCAAGGTTATAACCGGTACAGTATACTCCTGCATCGGCACATGCCTGTGCGGCCGCCGGTGATGAACATCCGATACCGATATAAGAGATACCGAGTGAGATCAGAGAATTTGCGCACTGGCCTTCCACTTCAGGATCATACCAGCTATTGGCAAATAAAGGTCTGACTGTTGCATTTTCATTTGCATATTTTGCTCCAAGTGCAAAACCGTCGATTGCTTCGATAACCGATGATTCCGGCATACCTGCAACATAACCGAGTTCATCGGTCGGGGAAAGCTTTGCACACATATATCCCATCAAAAACATTCCTTCAATACCGTGAATGGCGTATCCGATCAGATTATCTCCAACAGTATTTCCATCGGCCTCCGCAAATAAAAGATCCGGATATTTCTGTGCAAGTGCTTCCATATCGGTTTTGTGTCCGGTAGAAGTTGCCAGAATAAAATTACATCCATCAGCAACCAGAGACTCTACCGCGTTCTGTGTATCAGAACCGGTCTCGGACACACCCTCAATGTATTCATACTGATCATCCGATAATCCCAGTTTTTTAATCGTGTCTTCCAAACCATTTAACTGTGCCTCATTCCATCCGCCATCGGTTCTGGAAGTATTGATAATGACACCAATCTTCAATTTACTGTAATCCACGTCTCCGGAAGCAGCTTGTGTTCCATCTCCTGCATTTGTTGTGCCCTCTGAACCACATCCTGCGAACATGGATACGGCAAGGACCGCTGTCATAAGCAGACTCAATAATTTCTTTCTCATAATTTTCTCCTTCCTGGCGTTTTGCGCCGTGCTGATTACTCAGCAGATTTGTCAAAGTAAAGCTTTGACTTTATCTATAACTGCACAATCGCAGCAGTTACCTGATTAACGTTCTTCCCTGTCATATGGGATACATAACATTGCCGGCTGTGCTGTATGCTTGTTCTTTCTGAAATTTCCTGTCGAGAAGATCAGTACAATGACCGTACACAGATAAGGCAGCATCTTCAAAAAGAAGGTCGGCACACTCGGAAGCAACATCGGTATGTAATTGGTGAGCACGTTGATTCCGCTGAATAATAATGCTCCGCCAATCGCGATCACCGGATTCCATGTCGAGAAGATAACGAGTGCCGATGCGATCCATCCTTTACCGGCCGTCATTCCATCGTTCCAGAACGGTGTGCTGACGAGTGTAAGATATGCACCGCCAATCGCAGTGAGCAGACATCCCAATGTCACATACAGATACCGGAGTGCAACTACATTGTATCCGTCTGCATCCAGAGCTCCCGGATTTTCTCCAAGTGCTTTCAACACCATGCCCGGTTTTGTTTTTGCCATAAAAATCGTTGCCGCCGGGATGAGAAGATATAAAATATATACAAGTGGATCCTGGTCAAAAAGTACCTGACCTACCAGTGGAATCTTCGATAATACTGGAATTGCAACCGGTGAAATTTTATAAGGAGAAGCCACACTTGTCAGCGCCTTTCCAAGGAAACCACTCATACCGGTACCAAAGGTTACAAGTGCAAGACCGGATACCGCCTGATTGGCTTTTAATGTGACGGTTAAAAAAGCATATCCCAATCCGACCACGATTCCCACACCGCTGACAACCAGCATTGCGACAAACATATTTCCTGTCTTATATCCGGTGTAATAACCGATTACGGCACCGATCAGCATAATGCCTTCCAGACCAAGATTCATGATACCTGCACGCTGTGAAAAAATCTCTCCGATACAGGCATATAGCAGTGGCACCGCGCCTGTTAGAATTGTTACCAGTATGGTAACAGTCATATCCATCGTACCCATATTACATTTCCTCCTGCATTTCCTTTTTGATTTTCGAGCTGCGAATTACGGTAAACTTATATCTTGTAAAGATTTCTCCTCCAAGTACAAAGATAAGAATCGTTCCCTGCAACATGGTAACAATCTGGGATGGAACCCCCATCATCTGAATGGAGTAACCACCAATCGTAAGACCGCCAAAGAAAACGGAAACAAGTAAGATAACAAACGGATTAAATTTACTCAGATATGCGATTACGATACCGGTAAATCCCGCACCGTTTGCAAAATCGGTCTGTAACTTATGTACCTGTCCGCTGACCTGTGCAAAACCGGCAAGTCCGGCAATGCCGGCACTGATCAGCATGACCAGAACGATCTTGGCAGCCACAGTCATTCCCGCATATTTTGCTGCATTAATATTTTTACTGATTACTTTGATCTGATATCCCATTACGGTGTATTTAAAAAATGCATAAATCAGAACCGCAATAATAACCGCAATCAATACACAAATATTTAAGTTGGTTCCGAAATAACTCTTCAGCATCGCATAGTCCGGTATCGGCTCCGATACTGCAATGTTCATGCTGTGATCGATCCATGGACCGTAGCAAAGCCAATCCAGAAACAGTAGCGCCACATAATTCATCATCAGGGTGACGATCGTATCGTTAACATTCCAGAGTGCCTTCGGCAATATGGAAATGACGCCCCATAAAGCGGCTCCGGCAAAAGCCGCTATAAACATTGCCGGAATAACAAGTGACTGTGGAATAAACGGGCAATATAGCGCAACACCTGTGGCTGCAATCGCACCGATACAATACTGTCCCTCTGCTCCGATATTGTTAATTCCCATCTTGTAAGCAACAGCTACACCAAGTGAACAAAACATCAGCGGTATCGAAGTTACAATACTGTTTGTAATTCCCCGTGCCGATCCAAACCCTGTCTTAATCATCTTTGCATATACCGCAACCGGATTCTGTCCGTGTCCCAGTATAAAGATCCCGCAAAAAATCATCGCCAGAACAATACATAGGATGACATTCAGGATTCTCTGCCGAACGGAAACATTGTCCTGTTTCTGAGCAATTATTCTCATATTGATCGCCTCCAATTTATCAGACCGCCTCACCAGTCATTAGTTTTCCAATCTTTTCATAAGTTGCAACTTCACGTTTGAGAGTATCCTGTAACTTTCCGGAACACAAAACTCCAATCGTATCACATAACTGTAAAAGTTCATCCAGATCTTCCGATATAAGCAGTACCGCTTTTCCATCATTACGTGCCTGTAATAAAATATCATGGATTGCATCCGTTGTACCGATATCCAATCCTCGAACCGGATATGCGGCAATGATCAGATCCGGATTATTATCCAATTCCCTTCCGATGATCAGTTTCTGCTGATTACCACCACTCATCATACTGACCGGATACTTTAGACCGGCATTCTTTACTGCAAACTCCTTTACAATCTCTTCGGTTCTTTTTTTCACTTTTTGTGAAAGTAGAATGCCGTGCCGGCTGTATTTCGGACTCTTGCTCATCTTGAGCAGGAAATTTTCCGCCATATCCATGGAAGCCACAAGACCTGTGTGGATTCTGTCCTCCGGGATAAATGCGATTCCTCCGTCAATACGTTTTCTTACAGATGCTTTGGTGATATCCTGTCCTTTGTATACGATATTGCCGGCTTCCGCATCCCTCAATCCTGCAATCACTTCCGCCAAAAGGTTCTGTCCGTTACCGGCGACTCCGGCAATACCGAATATCTCGCTTTTGTGCAGGGTGATATCGACATCCGCAAGACCGACGATACCCATGTCATTTTTAACAGATACCTGCTTGAGCGTAAGGATTTCTTCCCCCATCGGTTTCTTTTCCTTTGACGGCTGCGACTGTCTCGGCTGTCCCATCATAAGCTCCGTCAATTCTTCCTTCGTCGTATCTTTTTTCATAACGGTGGTAATGGACGTTCCGTTACGAAGTACCGTGATACGATCCGCATGTGCCATAACTTCGTTCATTTTGTGTGAGATAAACACAACGCTCTTTCCGTGATCCGCCATCTTGCGCAGTACCATAAACATATTTTCCGATTCTTCCGGTGTAAGCACTGCACTCGGCTCATCTAAAATCATAAGTTCCGTTCCGCGATATAAAAGCTTTACGATTTCTACTCGCTGCTGCTCTCCGACGGATAACTGCCATACTTTTGCTTTCGGATTGATCTCCAGTCCGAAATCTTCCGAATACTGCGCAACCTTCTGGTTGAGCTTTTCTTCTTTCACAAAAAAGCGGTTCTCCTTATCTTCCGAACCAAGCAGTATGTTTTCCGTTACGGTCAGTGTCGGTATCAGTCTGAAATGCTGATGCACCATACCGATTCCCAACTCCACTGCTTTCTTAGGTGACTTAAAGGATACTTTATTTCCCTTATAAATGATCTGACCGTAAGTCGGTTTGTATATACCGGTCAGAATATTCATGAGCGTGCTTTTTCCTGCTCCGTTCTCTCCTAACAAGGCATGTATTTCTCCCGGATACAGCGTCAGGTTTACATCATTGTTCGCCTTGATTCCGGCAAATATTTTTGTAATATTTTTCATTTCCAATAAAGGTTCAGCCATAAGATTCTCTCCTTTATACTTCGATTACCCTGTCAATAAAGTCATCAAGCAGCCGTTCCGCCGTTGTTTTTCTGTATTCCGCCGTTGACCTCTGATCATCGATCGGCTTCACATGTTTCATACAGGCATCCGTAATTTCTTTTCGTTTGCCCATAAGTTCTGCCTTCGTCAGCCCCTTTGTAAGTTCCGGCATTTCCACAGGCTGTACAACCGTGACTCCGACCGCCCCGAAAGCGACCTGCATCTGGTCAATCCTTCCCTGTACAAAGCTTGCCATTCCATAAATGGAAAGCTTTGATATGGCTTCCGCCCTCCGTGCGCCGACTTTCTTATAATACAGAAACGTATTTCCCTCAAATACCGAAAGCGGTATCTTTACAGCAGTAAGAACTTCCCCGGGTTTACGATCCAGTTTTCGGATTCCTAAAATAAAATCGTGGATTGGAACGGTTCTTACACTCACCTCGCCGGATTCGTTAAGGCTCTGCAGTTCCACCAGCGCAGACAACGCATACCACATAGGAAGTGTATCGCCCGCCGGAGATGCATTACATATATTTCCACCGATCGTTCCTCTGTTTCGTATCGCTGGCGAAGCAATCGTCTCAAACACACGCTTCATCATTTCCGGCACTTCGGATCTTAAAAGCACGTCATATGTAAGTGCAGCTCCCAAAACAAGGAATCCGTCCTTCTTCTCTATCTTCTGCAATTCCTTTACCTGATTGATGAAAAGAACAACCTCCTGAAATTTTCGGGTTACCATCAGGTCTGTTCCGCCGGCATAGATGGTTGCATCTTTATGTTCAGCCAAGAGCTTAAGAAGTTCTGAAAGTTCTGTTGGATTGTATCCTACCATAGTCCCTTCCCTCTTTCCGCCGCCATTAACACGGCATCGATTATCATGTTATATCCGGTACACCGGCATATGTTTCCGGAAATTGCAACTCTTATGTCCTCTTCGGTCGGGTGCGGATTACTCAAGAGCAGACCGTGTGCTGCCATGATCATGGCAGGAATGCAATATCCGCACTGTACTGCACCTGCATCCGCAAACGCCTGACTCAGCACTTCAAACTGCTTCGTATCGCGGATTCCTTCCACCGTAAGGATTTCTGCGTCCTGCAAACTTCCGATTGCGACCAGACAGGAATTTGACAATTTCCCGTTGATCAGAACGCCGCACGCTCCGCATTCACCTTCACCACAGCCCTCTTTGGCAGCCGTAAAATGTAATTGCTTTCGCAGCACATCCAGAAGTCTCTGCGTGGGATCGCAATCAAGTTGATATAATTGATGATTGATTTTTACATTGATCATAATGCTCACTCTTCTATCTTTTTTATCTCTTCTGCTTCTTAACAACCTGCTCCGGCGTGATCGGTATTGCCGAAAACCGGCAACCGTCCGCCTGTTCCAACGCCTGTACAAATGCCGGTCCGCTTCCAAGAAGTGTCAATTCTCCTGCGCCTTTTGCGCCGAACGGACCGTTTTCATACAGATTGTCCATCATAAATGTTTTTATATTTGCAGTATCCATCGATGTAGGAACCATATAATCGGTGAAACTGCACTGTGCGATTCTTCCATCGACACTTTCCATCTTCTCCATCGATGCATAACCGATTCCCTGTAACATACCGCCCTCGATCTGTCCTTTCATGACTCTTTCATCTATGGCGGTTCCGACATCGTACACTCCGCAGCCTCCGATCACATGGGATTCGCCGGTCAATGTATCAAGTTCCACCTCGATTACATTGACGCCCCATGAATATGTCGGGTACGGATCACCGGTAAAATCATCCAGACACCATGGAATCAGATTTTCCGGATGTTTGTAGTGGCGGACAACTTTTTGTTCTTTTCCGTCTTCCCAGATCTCTTTTAATTCTCTCGCCGCATCTTCCAAAAGTTTTCCGACGATCATGATCGATCGGGATGCAACAGTTGGTCCGGAATTCGGCACCCGGTCGGTGTCCGGACTGCTGATCACCACTTTCGAAAGCGGAATATCCAATGCCTTTGCCACAATTTTGGAAAATGTGGTTTTAACGCCTTGTCCCATATCCGAATTGCTGGCTAATATTTCAACACTTCCGTCCTTGTATTTCTGAAGGCTCGCAACGGATTTCAGGAAATCTTTTTCTGCCGATCCGGTAAATCCGCATCCATGAATGGATAATCCCATTCCGATTCCCTTCCGGATCCGTCCGCTCTGTTTTTCATATTTTTCTCTTTTGTTTTCGTAATCGGTAAGCTCGATCGCTTTATCTATCATATCCGGCAATATGACCGGATAATGGAAAACGCCGCTCGTAGAAGTGAGATCTCCCTGTTTGGCAAGATGCCTTTTCTTAAATGAAAGAGGATTCTCCCCGACATACGCGGCAATGTGATTCATAAGTGTCTCCACTGCAAAATGCGTTTGCGGTGCACCAAATCCACGGTACGCTCCGGTCGGAACCTTGTTCGTCATCATGACTCTTCCGTCAACCTGAAGGCTCGGAATGTTGTATACTCCGATGCATGTGATCATGCTTCTTTGCATAACCGTTGCCGATACCGTCTGATAAGCACCTCCGTCATAAACGATCTCAATCTTCATACCTGTAATCTGATTGCTCTCGTCCAATGCTACCTCATAATGCAGATTGGTCGGATGTCTTTTCGGCGTATCCGCGACATCCTCTTTTCTTTTCAATATTACCTTTACCGGTTTTTGCAGTTTCATGGAGGCTGTTGCCGCCTGTACCGCTAGCAGGGAAGGATAATCTTCCTTACCTCCGAAACCACCGCCGGTCACACAGTGTTTTACCTGAACCTGATCGCTTTCAAGTCCCAAAACACTCATTACCGAATTTTTGATATAATACGGATTTTGCATGGAACCATAGATGACCATCTTATTGTGATCCCATATGGCAAGCATTCCGTTTGGTTCAAGATACATCTGCTCCTGATAGCCGGTGTGCAGATCTTCTTTATATACTTTTGACGCATTCTCAAATGCCTGTTCCACATCAGCCTTTGTGTAATGATATGTCACAAGTGCGTCCTTCGATTCTTCCACGGTACACACCGCCGGAAGCAGTTCATACACAACTTCGGTCTTGGCAGCCAGTTCACGGACCACATCCTCATCCGGTCCACAGATCATCGCGATCGCCTCGGCGATATAATGAACATGATCTGTCGCAAAAATCTGCTGTCCGTCATTGGCATCCCGAAGATAATTCTCTTTCGGCAGATCGGAGGCATCTACGACTGCATAACCTTCCGGCAGATCCGGATAGGTAATACGAATAACGTTTCCGTGTGGAATCGTTGAACGTACCAATGCCCCATAGAGCATGTTTTCACAACTGTAATCACAGACATATTTTGCACTGCCATTTACTTTTTCATCGTGATCTACTTTTTTTACTGCTTTACTTATCTCACTCATCACTGCCTCCATGATTGCCCGTTCCTATATCAATCTTTACTTAAATGACATGATTTCATATAAAAAGTTATCCTCATCCTCGTGCGGGACAAGTCTTTTTCCGTCCGGATCATAGACTGCTCCATATCCGTTTCCGGTATACGCAACATAACATCCACATGTTTTTGCCAGTTCTGCCGCATCCCTCTTTTTTCCATACGATGCCGCAAGGATCAGATCCGGTTTTCGTTCCGTGATCTCATCGACATATTCCTTTGTCTCCATATCAGCACCAAGTGCGTAGGCTGCCGTTCCGAATGTATAGTCATCCGTTACCGCCTGTTTGCTTGTACTTCCGGTCATATACAACTGATCCATGTCATCAAAATAACGCTTCTGATATACGTTTTTCGTGTGTCCGTCCGGACAAACGATCAGATAAGAAGAATACAACCGTCCCGGAACCTGACTTTTTTGAATCAGTCCTGCTGCAATATAAAGTCCCATATCTTTTGCAAGTCCGGCAAGCCATCTGTGTGCGCTTCCCGACACTGCCTCGGCTCTGTCATAAATCTGCATTCCTAATTCCTGTGTATCGGCTCCGTTTAGGATCAATTCCGGGAAACATACAAAATCAACATTCTGCGCCATTGCCTTTCGGCAGCATTCCACGATAGACTCCCGAAGAAGTTCACATCGATCGATCGTTCCCTGCAACGGGGCAATCATAATTTTCATCTTTCCTTTGTTCATATCCGCATACCTCTGACACTATTTATATAACTTTCTGAATTGCTTTACGCGGACATCTGGTTGCGCATAAACTGCAGCCCATACATTTCTGCTCATCCACCTGCATTCCCTGCATGCCTTTGCTGATTGCAAAGAACGGACATACCTTTTCACAGATACCACAGGTTACACACTTCTCATGATCAAAAACCGGCACGGTCTTCTCGTATCTGCATGTCGGAATCTGTAACTCGGTATCTACCACTTCCCGTACCGACGAAAAATGATATTTTTCAAGAGCCTTCGGAAGATCTTCAATAATCTTTCCATACAGATCATGTCCCTTTAACAACGCTGCGGAAAGCATTTCTACCGCATTCGCACCTGCAAGTAAAAATTCCAATACGTCCTCCGCGGTTTCGACACCACCGACGCCGATAATTTCGCACTCCGGAATATGTCTCTTGATGTTATTTACAAAAGCCAAAGCCACAGGTTTGATCGCCGGTCCCGACATCCATACCTGACCGTCTTTGTTGCCGATTGGAACCGATCTGGTTGCCAGATCAATTTTCATGGATGGTCCGAGCGAATTGATCGCTACAATTCCTGCGCCTCCGCAATCCATCACCATCTGTGCAAAAGCAACAGGATCCGGGAAATGAGGACTTACCTTCATATAAACCGGCTTGTCTGTCAATTCTTTCAACATGCAGATGGTATTTCTCATCGGTTTTAAATCTTTTCCCACATAATGAGTGGAGATTTCATATCCGTCTGCAAAAGGATTCATTTTTGGAATCAGATATTTCATATCCTCATCCGAATATCCCAGACTGATCAAAAGCGGCTGTCTGATTTCCTTTTTGATCTGCGGCAAAAATTCTTTTTCCCACTGATCCGCATCGTACTCGGACCAAGGTTCGCAGTTCATAATAAAATTACCGAATCCCTGCATGAACGGTCTTGGTATCTCGGGCAGCCGCGCCGAAATCGTTTTTGTAACCATCGCACCAAGATCATACTTAGAGAGAGTTATCATCTTTTCTGCCGTTCCTACAAGTGGACCCGATGCCGGAAGTAAAGGTGTCTGTAATGTCATATTTGCAAGGCTTGTTGTTAAATCCATCATTCTCTCCAATCTCAACCTAGTGTTTTTCTTTCCAATATTTTTTCTAGTAATTAGAACAATCTGTGATCAATGTGTATGCTTCCGGTCTTCTGTCCTTCAGATATGAAAGCATCATTGCATTATCCTTGATGCAGGCATCAATATCGATTTCTGCATAAATGGTTTCCTCTTCACGTCCCGCCATCGCCAGAACATTTCCTCTCGGACCTACGATGCAGCTCTCACCGTTCAAGGTCGAATCACCTTCCACGCCACATCGGTTTGCACATACCATATAAATGTGATTCTCCAAAGCTCTTACTCTTGTTTCCAGTTCCCAGATGTCGGCTTCCTGAATTCTCCATGCTGCAGAATCAAAAATGATGTTGCTTCCTTTCAGCGACAGTACTCTTGCCGTCTCCGGGAAACAGGTATCATAACAAATCATGGTTCCTGCCTTGCACATCGGCATCTCAAATGTTGTAAACTCGCAGGAAGTACTTTCCTTCCATGTTAATTTTTCAAGTCCCCATACATGGATCTTTCTGTAAAGACCGACGATCTCGCCTTCCGGTGAAATCGTCACCTGTGAGTTGTACAGTCTTCCTGGAATAGAACTCTTTTCCGAAATACCTGTGATAATATACATTCCGGTTGCTTTTGCCACCTCACAGAGGAAATCGGTCTGAGGTCCCGGAATCGGATCGGAAATCTCGTAATATTTCTCACCTAAGATTGTCGGGCTGTAACCGGTCGTTGCCAGTTCAGGAAAGACGATTGCCAGAGTTCCCTTTGTTGCTGCCTCCTCACAGATTTCTTTCATGTGGTTTAAGTTGTACTTAACGTCTCCCAATTTACAATCCATATTTGCTGCTGCTACAATAAACTTTTTCTTTTCCATCGTTTCATCCTCCATTTTCTTTACAAAAAAACGCCAAAGCGAAATCGCTTTGACGTCTTTGTCATTTCTATCTGTTTTTCATGTTTCTTATTATACAAACTCTTTTTTTGTTTTCAAATTCTTTTTGAGAAGAACTCGTTTCTAGGTCCAATACGGTTCATCCCATAAAACCAGATTCTGACCGATTCCCTGTTTCTTTGCCGCCTCATATAACCGCTTTCCCCATGCGACATCAAACAGTACCTGTCCGCTTGTCACGAAAATTTCTTTCGCTTTTGCATCTTTTCTGCCAAGAGTAGGATCTACAACAACATCACCAAGGCTGATCTGTCTGTCTAACCTTTCCAGCTTTCCCTGTGCGATCAGATCATACATTTTGCCCCATCCGTTGCAGGCTTTCTTTACATCACCAAGTTCAGCTCCCTCATCATAGTAAGCCTCATGCATTTTGGTGTTATCAAATACGATCTCATTTTTCAGCCAGAAATCATCATCTGCTTCAAACGGAGACGTGCAAAGTACGGTAGCACCTTCTTTAAACCATTCATCCTTAAAGAATAACGGATCTTTCGGAGAAGCAGCCACACTTACAATGTCGCCCTGTCTGCAACACTCTTCCATAGAAGAGAATGCTTTTCCACTCAATCCGAGTTCTTTTTCACACCACTCCACAAATCCCTGTGCACGTTCCAGATGAGCGGCCTCTGCATATACATGTTTCAGATTCGGAAGTTCCGCTTTCATTGCAAGCATCGTTGCCTTCTGTATCGGTCCAACACCGATCACGCTGATCGACTGTGCATCCTTATTTGCCATATAACGTACACCGACCCCCGGAATACATCCGGTCCTCATGGAACTGATCAGGTTTCCCGACATATAGGCAATCGGTTCGCATGTCTCCGGATCATTTAATGTTACGGTCAGCACCGATCGCGGAAGTCCTCTCTCTTTTGGATTCTTAACATTTGATCCATACCATTTTTCTCCACAGACATTAAACTTTCCGCCAAGATATGCCGGCATCGCGATAAATCTTCGCTCCGGTCCCGCAATCGGCATATTCGGGAATTTACTTTCTTTTGGAAATACGAGAACAAGTCCGTGCTCGTTATGATTCGGCCCGCCCATGAGATAATCGCCCTCATGAAGAATGCGGAACACATCCTCGCACACATTGATGCATTCTGTCGCATCAAGAACACCTGCCTGAATCAGGTCAGGCTCCGACAAATATAAGATTTCTGTTTTTGCCATAATAGAATTCCTCCCTTTATTTTATATTGCTTTTTTATTTGACTTCGATGGTAAACGAAGTATTCTCGCCGCCATACAGAATTGTTTCCGCAAGACAATCCGCCTGTTGTTCTGACAAGATATCCGCTACATTGTTTTTAAATTTCTCGACCACATCGGCCTGTGTAAACGGCGTAGGATTGTCAAAATCTCCTCTTGCGTGAAAGACTTCAATCTTTTTAGTTTCACCATTTTTAAAATGTAATTCCACTCTGCCGCCTCTTGTATCCGGCAACAGTTTGTTGTATGCTTCATCTTCATACAACGTAATACGCCCTTCCCAGGATAAAACTGCCGGATCATCCACACAGGCAGCGATCGTATCCAGAGACAGCGTACCTTTTTCCAGCAGTACGGCAATCGATACCGGAATCGAAAACTGTCCTGCCAGTTTATTCGGTACATGTTGTGCCGTTAATCTTGCCGCTTTTTTGTATGTATAAATTGAAATAGACGCAATCTTTTCTTTCTCCAGTCCGTTTTCCAGTTCCTGCTGCACAACATCTGCAAACGGATGAACAAAGCGGCATCCCGTATGTACCTTGTAATAATTTGACAGCAGTAAAAATTCATCTCCCAATCCCGCTGTCAACTGCTCCGGCACAATCGTTGCACCCATAATATCGTGATAGACACTTTCTATGATCCTACCTGTGCTTTTAACCCCCTGTGGCAACAGATCATAGGCTTTCTTCGCTTTACACGCCGCCAATCCCGCATATGCATCATGCAATCGCGATCCATCCCACACCGACTGCCACACCGACACTTCCGGCAGCGAACCGGTGAGCAATAATGCTTCATACATCGTTTCGGCATCCACGTCGCGATACAGTCCCTCTGCCACTGTCGCACCGGATGTCATAACGGTTCCATGTCCCAATATATCGTGCGTAAACCGGATTGCAGAACCCCACCTGGAAGCAACCTCATACGAGGCGACAAAATTTTTGACAAATGCACCAATGGTCTGTTCCTTCTCATTCTGTCCAAACATCAATGGCAGAATATGACACGCTGGATGTCCGATCGCCTTTCGATTTCCTTCATACAATTCGGTCGAAACCATCGCGAGCGTCCGCTCAAGAATCTGAGCCTCCTGTCCTTTCGACACAATCTGCTTTTTCCCGAGTCCTTTATAAACACAGCCAAGTGAATCCAATATCACACATCTTGCCCTCTGCCGGACTTCTTGCGGAATATCCTCATAGGTCAGATTGACTGCAAATTCAGCCTGTTGCTTAATCTGTTCTTCCATCTTCAGCCTCCCCGATAAGTATTTTCCAAATATTAAAAACGGACAAAGCTGCCGGTTACGACTTCTTTGTCCATTTCCAATATATTCTTTGGTTTCACCTTTTTCAAATGCTTACTCAGAAGAACTCGCTATATCGATTCTGTCTCAAAAATCCTCTGAAACTCTAATCGGGCATATTCCTGAACATTTTTCTGCAGTTGCAGATATTTTTCAAGATATTTCTTTCCCTCCTCTGTTAAATCGGTTCCACCGCCCCGGCTTCCCCCCTGTCTTCTTTCTACCACCGGATACTGTAGCTTTTCTTCCAACAGGTTAATATAGGCCCATGCCTTTCCTACCGAAATCGACACCCGCATACAAGCCTGTTTGACAGACTTTGTCTCATGGATCATTGTTAAAAGCAGGCTCAACCGGTCATCAAATACTTTCGTATCAAAATCAATGTCAACATGTACGTACGGATGCTGCATTTGTCTGCTGTGCGCTTCCAGTATGCATGCACACTCTTTTGCATCTGTAATATTGCAGATCACACCGGCATCCTCCACCTCAACCGGTGTATTCTCCGCAGTCAGTTCATCCAGATACTCTTCCAATATTCCGCATTTTTCCAGCCCGGATACCTGAATCCTCTCGATGACGGATTCCTTTATAACTGTCGGAAAACCTCTCTTTCCTTTATAAACCGGATAACAGATATCGCCCTCTGCTCTCATCAGTTTTCTTATCGTATTCGTCTGCAAAAGAGGATATTCCACCGGCGCATACACGATTTTCTCGCACTTTCCCTGCAAATATTCCAGCACCGGCAATACATCCTCTTCCAACTGGATGCGTTGAAAGTCCTTCATTTGAAAAAAAACAACACCATAGTAATCAAGATGATGTTCCACGCGAAGATTGTCCCATCCACTGAGTACCACGATCGGTGACAGCCCTGCCAACTGCATATTGACCACCTGTCTCCTGAGTATCGATGAATCCCCCAGCATCGAGGTCGGATTCACATTTTTCTGCTGGCTGTCATAGCCCGTGGCTATAATAAATCCTGCCGTTCCTTTGCACATATTACTCACGCTCCTAAAACTGTTCCCAAAGCTTTGCTGCCTGTTGTCTGGATTCATATAATATCTTTTCTTCATCCATCGTAAGACAATGACCTTCCTTCGCAATCAGCTTTCCGCCGCAGATTGTCATATATACATTGCTTCCATTCATGCCAAAAAGCATATGGCTGTTGAAATTTTCTTTCGTAACCGGAGTCGGACTATCGTAATGAAGTACCATCATATCCGGTACTGCGCCTTTTTCGAGACATCCCATCTTGCGGTTAAAATACCTGCTTCCGATTTCGGCATTTCCTCTCCATACCATTCTTGGCAGATCCGTCCATGCCGCATTGATATCCTGACTCTGGTGTTTATATAATGCACTTGCGATACGCCACGACAAAAACATATCATGTGTAAATCCGTCCATTCCAAGCCCCGTTACGATTTCTTTTTCAATCAGCTTATGCGTCGGAGGACATCCGACCGCATTGTTCATATTTGATTCCGGATTATTAACTACCATAGCATTCTTCTCTTTGATCAGTTCCATCTCATCATCCGACAAATATACCCCATGTGCAATAATCGTCTTTTCATTCAAAAGTCTCATCGCATCCAATCTTTGTGTGATGCGCATGCCATATTTTTCCAACGAATCTTCCTGATCGTACAAAGCCTCCGCTATATGGATATGACAGCCTCTCTCCAACGGATAATTTTCTCTGATATATGCAAACGTCTGATCCGACAGCGTAAATGACGCATGTAATCCAATCGTTGCAGCAAACTGATCCGACTTTTTCTCATCACATAAATTCATCCACCGGATATTTTCATCCACAGCCCTCTTTGCAACGTCCAGTCCCCACCGATCCGACACTTCAAAACATGGACATATGCGAATTCCGACTTCTTCCGCGGCTTCTGCTATCATTGATAAACTATCTTCAATGCAACCATAGGATGCATTATGCTCAAATTCCGTTGTAACTCCATTTTTTGCGGCATCAATCAGGAATGCCTGTGTTCCGATTCTTATTTGATCCTCCGTCAACGCTTTATCAAGATTCCACCATTTCTGAGTCAGATTCTCCATAAAATTTGTCGGCGCATACTTTGTCATTCCCATACCTCTGACCATAGCTGAATAACAATGCTCATGTGGATTGATAAAAGACGGAGTAATATACCCACCGCCCGCATCCAACAGCTCCGCATCCGGATAACTTGCGATAATTTCATCTTTGGTTGCCACCTCAAGAATCTGCTCATCGGTATATGCCACTGCTCCGTTCTCTATAAAGGATGTCTTTTCCCCTTCCGCCACAACGGTTCCGTCATAAATAACTTTTATCTTTTTGTTCATTTTCATTCTCCTTCATTTTCTTCCATCTTTCCAAAATATTTCAGAAATGCATTCTCCAGCGTCTGGTTCATTTCTTTTTCCATATTTCGATATGCCAAAAGAAATATCCTTCCCTTATCCGTCAGTTCTGTCCTTCCACCGCTTCTTCCTCCACGGGTGCTGACGATCAGTTGTATCCCCAGATCATCCTCTGCACGCTTTAGAATTTTCCATCCTTTCGAGTATGCCATCCCCATTCGTACACAGCTTTCCGCCAAAGATGAGGTTTCTTCGATCAACTCCATAAGTTGTGCGGTACCCGGACCAAAGGAAGTTCCCTCCCGAAAAACTTTTAATCGGGCTTTATAGTTTAGTTGTGTCTTTTTTTTCTCATCCATAGGAACAATCTCCCCTCCACGGTCGCATTTCCTAATACACGCTGTCGATCTGTTACGATAATTTTTCCAAATATACCCAAATAGTTCCGCCGCATGCCATGCCCTCCTCCTGCGCATCAACTCCGGACATATCCACTTTGATCAATTCGGTTTCCTCGGTCCCCTTTCTTAGCATATATCTTGCTTCCCGAATAACCTCACTCTCCATGCAGCCACCACCAATCGTTCCGACAATTCTTTCATCCGGAAAAATAATCATTTTCGTTCCGATTTCTCGCGGAGCCGATCCACGTCGTGCCACAATGGTTGCCAGGATAATCTCTGTCTCTTCTTCTGCTTCACCAGACAATATGCCAAGCGACTTTGTGTCATAACCTGTACTTTTTTTCCTGCCGCTTCTTTCTCCAATGATTTCCGCCCATATAGACACTGCAATCTCCTGCGGACTTTCCGCGCCGATCGACATTCCGATCGGCGAGTGAAGTTCTCCCAGTTTTTCATGGGCATAACCTTCCTTCTCCAACAACTGCTTTAATAAAATTACTCTTCTCTTACTGCCCATCATGCCAACATAGGCATACTCCTTCTTGAATATCTCCCTCAGGCAGTCTGCATCCCATTTATGTCCTCTTGTAACAACGACAAAATATGTATTGTAATCACTTTTCATTTCCGATAGAGCATGTACAAAATCATCGCAGACCACTTCATCCGTTCCGTTCTTTGCTGCTTCATTCGCAAAAGACAACCGATCTTCTATAACGGTGATTGTAAATCCAATCATTTTGCCAATCTTTAATATAGCATTAGAAACATGACCGCCTCCACAGATTATCAAATGTGGCTGGCTTCCTATTTTTTCACAGTAAATTTTATTTTCATCTATTTCTACTATTTTACTGGTTGAGAGCGGTAAAAGTATATCTTTCCTTTGGCACAGAAAAGAATCTTCTTGTCGTATCATTCCGTCCGTTTCAACAACTGTATTGCCTCTCAGAAGTATTTTTTCACCCTTGTTCGTTCCGTCAACAATCGTAAGAAGTACAAGATCCTGTCTCTCCTTGTTTTCCTGCAAGCTTCGATAGAATTGCTTTTTCATGTGCTCAACATTCCTTTCCTTCCACATATTCCTTTACTTTTTGATAATCTTCCATGGTATCCGCATCAATCAGAATTCCTTCATCCATGACTTCAACACTTTGTACGGTTATATCTGCTTCCTGAAGAGCACCTTTCAACCCATTTTCTCCTGTATATGCTAGTATCCGCTCAATAAGATCACTCCGTACCAGCAATGGATGTCCTCCGTGCTTGTCGAAAACAGGCTTGCAAACCGCACATTCGGACTTCAGCATCTCTCCTAACGTTTCTTCCGAAAACAACGGAATATCTGCGGGCAAAACAAAAAAGCGATCACATTGTCCTTTTATCTGATTTAATCCAATTTTGATCGTGTCAAACATCTCGGAGCTCTGATATTGTTCATTCCGTATACACACGATCTCGCTTTGAATATTATCTTGTTTCTTATACTCCTCAATATAACGCTCCAACCGTTCCGCTTCATTTCCTGTGACAATTACGATTGGAGACAACTTCATGCGGACAAACTTATTCAATTGATAGGAAAGCAGCGTTTCCTTTCCGAGCGGCAACAACGGCTTGAATTTTCCCATTCTTGATGACATTCCGGCTGCCGCAATAAGTACTCCTGTTCCTGACATAGTTTTTAACCACCGATTCATTTATTTTTATAAGCATAAAAAGAGGCCAGTTGCTTACCGCAACTGACCTCTTTGTCATATTCTGTTTTATTATTATACCATCACTTTTACCAATGTCAAGAACTGATATTCTCCGGATTTTTTCACATATATCCGCCGAAAAATCTCCTTTTTCAAGCAGCCAACGTTTCAAGAAGTTTTATGGTCGCATCATGATTTCCCTGAATGACCAGCTTTCCATTGCCGGTCACTTCGGCAATCGATAATTTTCCGGTCAAGGTATCAAGCAGCGTTTCCGCATCGACATATACAACCGCATCTCTGTCATAATACTCGAACGGCTGCACCATAATCCGGCCGGCACTGATTTCAATATAAAAAGCACCTTCGCCTTCTCCAAATATATTGAACTGAACCGCAATATGACCCTCAATATGTTTGGCACCACTCTTTATTGCCTGCTTCTGAACCTTACTTATGATATCTTCGTATGTCATAAAATCTCCCCTTCCGTTGCAGCTTACGCTTTTCCAAACATTATTTTGTTGCCTCTTATTTTAAATATATTGTATCATATTTTTCTATGACAGACAATTTACTATAGATTTTTCGGCTTTTTATTTCATCACTTTTTTGATCAGATAATTGTAAAAAATCATTTTTTCCACTATAATCAAGGCAATTATAAATATGCGTTTACGAAACTCTTGTGCAGCGGGGTCGGGCAAGAGTTTTACAAACATCTATAATTACAAATGCAGAAAGGAAAATCCATGGAAATCGAACGTAAATATCTGGTAAGCAGACTGCCTGCCAGCCTTGAACAATATGAGAGTAAAAAAATTGCACAGGGTTACCTGTGCACAAAACCGGTCGTGCGGATTCGCCGCTCGAACGATGAATATTATATGACTTACAAAGGCGATGGGCTGATGGTGCGCGAAGAGTACAATCTTCCGCTCACCAGAGAAGCCTATGAACACCTTCGCCCGAAGATCGACGGTCTTCTGATTGCCAAGACCCGCTATCTGATCCCGCTTGACGGAAAACTGACAGCAGAGCTTGACATCTTCGAAGAAGACCTCGACGGACTGGTAATCGTTGAAGTGGAATTCGATTCCGTTGAGGAAGCGAACGCCTTTCACGCACCGGACTGGTTCGGAGAGGATGTCACCAACTCCGGCAGATATCACAACAGTTATCTTAGCCAGCACGGTCTCAACTAGACCCAAAACAGGATTACCGGTCGACGCCAGCTCTTATCTCAGGCGGTTCGCAAACTCATACTGCTGCCTTGTACGAATGGTATATTTGAGATCCTCAAATCGCTTCTCGATCGGGCCTTCCTGAATGACAACATCCATCGCAACCGCCATCGTATCGATCATGCCGTCCGTGATCTCATCCCGCATGGAAGTAAGAACGTTATACTTTTCTTCCATGCTTTCCGCCTCCAGGAACTCCATAAGTTTCGGATTCAGCATCAATTCTTCCGCTTTCTTTGCCTCTTCCATCGGATTTCTTGCAAACTGGCTTCTTCGTTCTCTTGTCGCCGCGACGGCTCTTGTTTTCGGTTCCCGGTCCGCGGTGCCGCCCCAGGTCACTTTCACCTTCGGCTTATCATTCTGCAAACCTGCCTCCGGTTTACGATCATCACCAACTGCATTCCGCGTTGTTCCCACAGGCTGTCCTGCCTTATTCACAGTGTTTGCATCCAAAAGCGCATCTTTCTCCACCAGTTCGAAGCGGTACTTCTGCGCAACCTCAGGATACTTCACATGATCCACCTCACTGACAAACATGGAAAGTGGTCTTGCATACACGCCAAAATCTCCATATAATGCCTGATAGATCACAAGCTCCTCTCTCGTCTCCGAATGTGTTGCGATCGTCACGATCTGATACAGATTGTTCTTAAAATGCCGGTAAATTTCACCGGGTTTCGGTCTACGTTCCAATGTCATTCCCTCCTGTCTCCTCTAGTAGTCCTTAATCCGCCAATGTAAAGCGGTTGATCATATCCATGGCCTCCCCAAGGAAATCGCGCTCAAAGCTCAGGTTTCCGTCATATCCTTTGACCATCAGATCCTCAACACTGCCAAGAAAGTTTTCGTCCTCCACGCGCGGCGCACCTTCCGTGTGCAGCTTCAGATGCTCTTCGCGCTCCTTTGCCACATAAGCGGCTTCTGCCGAAGAAACCTTCTCCGAATGTTTATGCTCCCTCTCCAGTTCATGAAGCGTCTCATCCGCCTCATACTTCTTTGTATTTACTTTCGCGCGCTGCACGATATCCGGTGCCGGAGCCTTCGGTGCCTGATACGCCTGCCCCTTCGGACTCGGTGTCGCGGTATATGCCTGTGTCACGCGGCCCGTCGCGGTGTTCTGTACACGATTACCGTTTGCGGAAGCATTCCAGTTCATCGTCTGCTGTCCCGGCACCTGATTTGTATAGTTTTTCGGAACAGTCTTCGCTTCCGCGGCATCCAGCCACTGCTCGGCCTGTTTTCCGAACTTGATCGCATTCTCCTTCACAAGATTTCCCACACGCTCCATCGTCTGATTCTGACGATTGACCGGACGTCCGTTGATATTCGGCTGGTTCTGTTTCTTCTTGTCATCCTTTGCTGCGACTTTGCTGATAATATACCAGATAACACCAAACCATATCAGCGTAGCTACAATTCCACCCATACTATTCTCCTATCTGATCTCTGCGATCTGTGCGATAACACGCCTGGCACGCTCCTGTAAGGACTCTCCCTCACTGTTCGCGTTATCCAATATCTCCGTTGCTTCTAAGAACTTTCGGCTTCTGCGATCCGTCGAATTCCGACATTCTGCGCGCTTATCATCCGCGCGCTCGATCGCGCCCGACAGTATCGTGACGATCGGTGCCAGAAACTGCTCCTCGTATGTCTTTTCAACGCATGCCAGTTTTTCGCCGGCCGGAAGATCCTCCAATTCCTTTTCCGTGTGATTCATCAGGAAAAAGCCGAGCTTCCACGCAGACGGTTTCTCTTTCTCCAAAGCCTCCGCAAGCAGTGCGAGAAGATTCTCGATCTCACTCTGCAGGATCAGTTTCTGATCTGCTTCCTCGTATGCTTTTGCCCCGAGACGGACGATCGTATCGTAGGTCGAATGAAATTCACGGTCCTCACGGCTGATCAGGAATTCATGATCAAATCCGTTCTGCCTGCGTTTCATCTCCTTAATGATCTGTGCAAACTCCTTCTTATCGTATGCCTTCTCCCCCGTGATCATGCGCTCCATCTGCCTTGCGCCGTCATTGACCCACTCCGTCGCAACGCGGCAGTTCTCATACTGCGTCTGTACCGACTGCCACTGGCGGTTCAGCTTGTCATACTTCTTCTGCCAGCTTTTGAATGCCGCCATATCCGCGTCCGTTGCCGCAAGTGCCGCTTTGATCCTGTCTAACGCTTCGTCCTTACCAAACATGTTTCCAATACACCTCACCCTGTGTTGATACCTTTTGGTTCCATATCGAGTCTATTATAACCTATTTAGTAGTTTTAGCCAACAATTCCTCGCAGAAAAAGAAACAGGAACACTACAACAACGATTACAAGCGTGATCAGATTGTTCTGCTTTCTCTTTCGGTAATACTCCTGCATCGCTTTCTCGGTCTCAGACAGCACCGCCGCTTCCTGCTCATCGCGGCATACAAAATTCCCATATCCGTTCTCTTCAAGAAACTCTATCGCACGGGCACGGTCCGCCGCTGCGACATACAGATTTCCGTTCGGCAATATCCGCGACTCTTCACCTATTTCAGACAGCTTGGCAACATTTCCTACTGTATTGACATACAATGTGCCTTCTTTCTTCTCTTCCAATGTGCCCTCGGCATAAGTCTCAATGTTATGAGAAAGCAGGAGCTGTATAATCGCTCCTGCTTTCTCGTCACTGACCTTAACCGCAAGCTTGCGAATAAAATCATAGTTCATATTTATACCTCATCGTAAAGGTGACATTTTACCTTGTGTCCGTTGCCCATATCACGCGGCTTCGGATCCTCATGTTTACAGATCTCCATGCACTCCTTGCAGCGTGTATGGAACTTGCATCCTGCCGGTGGGTTGGCAGGGGACGGAATATCTCCCTCGAGAAGGATACGCTCCTTCTTGATATCCGGATCCGGCATCGGAATTGCCGAGAACAATGCCTTGGTATACGGATGTAACGGATTTTCGAAAATATCATCCGTCTCACCGGTCTCAACAAGACCACCGAGATACATAACACCGACCGTATCGGAAATATGCTCGACAACCGACAAATCATGTGAAATAAACAGATACGTCAGGTTGCGCTTCTCCTGTAACTCACGCAGAAGGTTGATGATCTGTGCCTGAATCGATACATCCAGCGCGGATACCGGCTCATCACATACGATAAACTCCGGATTGAGCGCAAGTGCACGCGCGATACAGATTCTCTGACGCTGTCCGCCGGAGAACTCATGCGGATAACGGTCCTTGTGGTACTCCTGAAGACCGCAGTCCAACATAACTTTTGTTACATAATCATCGTACTCTACCTTGGAAACCAGTCCGTGCTCACGGACAGCCTCGCCGATGATCTCACCGACCGGAAGTCTTGGTGAGAGAGAAGAATACGGATCCTGGAAGATGATCTGCATCTTTGTACGCATATCACGAAGCTTTTTCTTATCCCAGGAATTGACATCCTCTCCGTTGAAGAGAACTTCGCCTTCCGTCTTCTCGATCAGGCGCAGGATCGTACGTCCTGTTGTGGACTTACCGCAGCCGGACTCTCCTACGAGTCCCATGGTCGTTCCACGCTTGATGTTAAAGCTGACGTCATCGACAGCCTTAACCTGTCCGGTCACGCCACCGAAGAATCCGCCCTTGATCGGGAAATATTTCTTTAAATGAGACACTTCAAGAATGTTCTCATCATTGTGTTTGATCTGTTCATTACTCATTCTTTGTGTCTCCTTCCTTGCAACGATAGCAGCTTACTTCATGTGTCGGAGATACCTTGTAGACACCCGGGTATGCACCCTCACATCCGTCCACGCACATCTCGCAGCGGTCTCTGAAGTAGCAGTAATTCGGCATATTGATCGGGTTCGGCACGCTGCCCGGAATGCTGTAAAGCTTATCCACATGCTTGCCGACAACCGGCTTTGAATTCATAAGTCCGATCGTGTAAGGATGACGCGGATCCTTGAAGATCTCCTGCGCGGTTCCTTTCTCAATGACACGTCCGGCATACATAACAACCACATAATCCGCCATCTCTGCAACCACACCAAGGTCATGGGTGATCAGCATGATGGAACTGTTGATACGATCCTTTAAGCTGCGGAGCAGATCAAGGATCTGCGCCTGAATGGTTACGTCCAGAGCGGTCGTAGGCTCATCCGCGATAATCAGTTTCGGATCACACGCCAAAGCCATAGCGATCATGATACGCTGACGCATACCACCGGACAACTCGTGCGGGTACATCTGGTAGACGCCTTCCTTGTTAGCGATACCAACCATCTCAAGCATCTCAAGTGTACGGGCCTTAACTTCTTCCTTGCTCTTCTCAGGATAATGAAGTGCGATGACCTCATCGACCTGGTCTCCGATACGGAATACCGGATTTAAGGATGTCATCGGCTCCTGGAAGATCATGGACATATAGTTACCGCGAAGCTTCTGCATCACAGAAGTCGGGGTGTTTACGATATTGTAGGTTCTCTCTCCGTCGTTGAAACGGATCTCGCCCTCTACCGTCTGACCGGTCGGGCGCTGTACAAGCTGCATTAAGGAAAGGCTGGTTACGGACTTACCGCAGCCGGACTCTCCTACGATACCGACGGTCTTGCCCTGCGGCACATCAAATGATACACCGTCAACCGCCTTGACCGTTCCGATATCGGTGAAGAAATACGTATGGACATTGTCGAACTCGACACAGTTGTCCGGATTCTTCATCTTCGTAATATATTCCTCTTCCGGAATATGCTTTCTGTTTCTCTTCTTTTCGATCTCTCCGGTGATCTTGCGATTCTCCTTCGCAATACGGTGAGATTCCTTCGCGGAGATGTATCCGCTGTCTTTTTCTTTTTTAAATAATCCCATCTTAGCCACCTACCGTTTCATCTTCGGATCGAATGCGTCACGCAGACCATCACCAATAAAGTTAAATGCAAGTACCGTAAGAAGGATCAGAAGTCCTGCCGGTACCCAGACGAACAGATAATTCGTCATAACGTAGGAATCGTTTACGGCATTGATGATACTTCCCCAGGAAGCTGCCGGATACTTGATACCGAGTCCCAGGAAACTTAAGGATGCCTCTGCTAAAATAACATCACCAATTCCCATGGAAGCAAATACGATCAGCTGTGGGATAACGTTCGGGATCAGGTGCTTGAAAATTCTTCTCTTAACGCTGATTCCGGTTGCCTCTGCCGCGA
Source organism: uncultured Agathobacter sp. (assembly GCA_934358675.1). Taxonomy (GTDB): domain Bacteria; phylum Bacillota; class Clostridia; order Lachnospirales; family Lachnospiraceae; genus Roseburia. The sequence goes on from CAKRKX010000007.1 coordinate 37,166, forward strand.
TCATGAATTCCTGCTCACGAAGTGAAAGGATCTGTCCACGAACGATACGTGCGATTCCTACCCATCCGATGATACCCATGATGACACAGAGCATGTAAATACGAATCGTTGGTGATACCTTCATATAATCCATGATCGAACCGAGGATCAGGTAAAGCGGCATCGCCGGGATACAGTAAACAACATCAACAAGACGCATCAGCAAATTGTCGACCCAGCCTCCGAAGAAACCGGCAACACCACCGACCAACACACCGAGAACAAGCTCAATGAGCACTACAACAAAACCGATCAGAAGCGAGATACGTCCGCCGTACATCAGTCGTGTCAGAAGATCCATACCGTTGGCATCGGTTCCGACCGGATGCTTTAAGGATGGGGCTGAATACGTATCCATTACCTTTGTCTGCTGGTATCTCTTGATAATATACTGTCCGTCCTTGCGGCTTAACAGATATTCCTCATCCTCACCGTCCGCATTGGCAAACGTGAAAGAATCCTCATTACTATCAATTGCTGCCTTTGCAGCTTCCTTGAACTCCGGTGACAGATAAACGCTGTCGGACACCGCATTAATATTCATGTCCGATACATAGGAGTAGGTGTTACCGTCTGCATCATAGACCATCGTAGCGCCTTCGCCTTCCGCCTCGATCGTGTAGGTATTGCCATCCGCCTCGACGGAAGTCTCACCGTTGCTGATTGCTACCATAACGTTACGGCAGAAGTCATACGAAAACGTAACATCCGATGCATATGCGGTAAAGGAACGCTCATAGAGCATACCGATCTCATTTTTCTCGATTGGAACACGTCCGTTGTATAACAGATAGACACCCTCGCCGATCTGATCGAGACACATCATATCATTGTCTGCGGTCTTGAAATTCAGCTTGCCGGTTGAGATGGCAAGAATGGACTGCGAATAACCGTCACTCGGAATCTTGCCGCCATCCTTCATCATAACCTGATAATCTTTAATATAAGTTGCACCCGCATAGTCTTTCTTTACTTCATCTACACGGTAAAATACTTTACTCTGGCTGTATGGCATGACCGCACCGCCGACAAAGGCAAAGAGGAACATACACACAATAATGACAAGTCCTACGATTGCAAGCTTGTTACGGAAAAAGCGCTTCGCTACCATCATTCCCGGAGAGAGCACCTGGACACGCTTCGCATCGTCCAACTTTACGTTTTCCGTTGACTGGTTTGTATTCTTTTCGTTATCCATAGTTCCCTCCTTTCTAGTTTACGCGCACACGTGGGTCAACCACCGCATACAATACATCCGCAATCAGGTTTCCGAGAAGGATCAGGATTGCGAGGAACAACATGTAGAACATAACAAACGGGATATCTCCCTGTACAATACATTGGTAAGAAGTATAACCGATACCCGGAATCTGGAACAGTGTCTCCGTGATCATTGCACCGCTGAACAGTCCCGGAAGCGATCCGCCGAGAAGCGTTACGATCGGAATCAAGGTATTACGGAACGCATGATGATTGATGACACGGTTCTCGGAAAGTCCCTTCGCACGTGCGGTACGGATAAAGTCTGCATTCAATACCTCAAGCATGTTGGTACGGGTGTAACGCATCAGAGATCCGATACTTACGATCGACAATGTGATCGTCGGCAGGATCAGATGCTGTGCCATATCCATAATCTGTCCAAACGGAGTCATCTGCTCATGCATACGTCCAACGATTCCGTACAGATCGACCCATCCAAGCTTGATGGAGAATACCCATTTTAAGATAGTCGCGAAAAAGAAGCTCGGTAGTGAGATACCGATCAAAGCGATCACCGTGATCGTATAGTCTAAGGCGGAATACTGCTTTCTCGCCGCTGCGATACCCGCAGGGATCGCAATAATGATTTCCAGAATAAAAGACGCAAGTCCTAACGCGAAGGAATACCAGATAACTTCAGCGAATTTCTCAAGTACCGGCTTGTTCCAGTACCAGGAATCACCGAACTGTCCTCTGACTGCCTGTGATGCCCAGTGGAAATATCCCTGAACCACACCTGAGTCAAGACCATAGGCCTCATCCAACTGTTCCTTCCACTCCTGATAAGTTTTCGAACCCGGCTTCTGCGCCAGCTCTCTCGCTTTGTTCTCGACGAATGAAGTCGGCATGCAACGCATGATGCCGTAGATGATCATTGTCACGAAGAACAGTAATACAATTGAGATTAATACTCTCTTTAGAACAAATTTCTTCATCTTATTGTTCTCTCCTTTCTTGAACATCAGCCCATTCCAAATCGCCTCCGGCGTGGGCTGACGCTACATGTCAGGTTTTTTCAAAACCTGACACATTCTATTTACTTACAAAGCGGTAACGCGAAAGGTATTTCGTAAGAAGAACCTTTTTGACTCTGCTTGCGAAATACCTTTCGCACTGAAGGGGGATATCCCCCTTCAATGCTTAGCAGTATTTCTTATAAAACTTAAGACTAGTTCATCTCTACGTTCTGAATCTCATCTAACCATCCGTAGTATGTTGTTGCGTCTTTTACAAGAGAATCAACATTAACACGCTCGGTACTGAAGATGAAACCTTCCTGTCTCTGGTATACAGGGATCTCAACAGCGTAATCTACGATGAAATCAAGACACTCTTTGTACTTCGCCTTACGGTAAGACTGATCTGTGTTTGTCTTGGCATCCATAACCATCTTGTCAAGCTTATCAGAGTAGATTGCATACTTGTTTGCATCTCCACCCTTGCTGTGGTAGATCTGGAACATATCCGGATCAAGAGTTGCGCTCCAAGCTGCACACCACATATCAACGGTTCCGGCGTCAAGACCATTCCACAGAAGGTTACCGTCTGCAACGTCGTTGATCTTTAAGTCAAATCCGATAGTCTTTAATGCGTTGGAAGCCTCGGTTAAGATACCGAAGGATGGGTGATCTCCGCTACCACCGGCTGGGATCATTACTTCGTAAGACATCTTAGCGCCTTCCGGAGCTGCGGTAAGCTTACCGTCTTTTACTGTGTAACCGGCTGCCTCAAAGAATCCTAAAGAAGCCTGTAATGCTGCTGCATACTTGTCATCCTCAGACATATCGTCTGTGTAGATATCATTTCCATCCACATCAACAGAAAATGCTACCTTGTAATCCGGGTCAGACTTCTTTGGAGCTGCCCATGATGTATTGGAAATCGGGTAGTTGATTACTTCCGCAGCCTCTCCATAGTAAGAATCGATCGTTACGTCACGGTATACTGCAATAACAGTTGCGATAGCCTTTCTTAAATCCTTGGAAGCCTCGCTGGATCCGTCTCCGCCAACACTTACATTCTGTGAGTTGATTCCCATGTATCCGTATCCGTTGTAATCAACAAGAGTAGTTGTCAGCTTATCGCCGCTGATCTCTCCGTTGGAGTTTTCTCCCGAAATCTGCTCAAGTACTGCCTTAGACATAGAAGGATCTGTGATATCGATAGATCCCTGAATAACACCAGGAGTCTTATCAGCCTCAGATGTTGTCTTGAACTGAATGTTCTTTGTCTTTGGAGCTCCCTCGAAGTAAGTATCATTTGCTTCCATGTAAGCGATCTTGTTCTCGTATTTTACGAACTTGTAAGGTCCTGCACCCATTGGATCGTTTGTCTTTGCACGAACAGAAGACAGATCACCCTTGTCAAAACCGAACTTGTTGTTGTCGTAATCATACTTGTCAGTGCTTCCGTAGTAATGCATTGGAGCAACCTGGATTGCCAGCTGGTAGATTGCAGTTGCATCAACATCTGTTAATGTGACACGAACACTGTAATCACCGGTCTTCTGGATTCCCTCGATGTGATCTGCAGAAGAACCTGTCTCTACAGTAGCCTTGTAGCTGTCATCCAGGAAATCGAACAGAGAAGCATCCGCTGTCTCTGTGTCGGAAGCCGTCTGATAGTCTCCGTCATAATTGGCTACGATCTCATTGAAGAAATCTGCCATAGTAGGATCTTCATAGGTCTTTCCGGATGGAGCGGTAAGAACACCGTCATCACCAACCTCACCGTATCCGTATGCAGCCATAGCACTCTTTGCAGTATTGTCCTCACTGTATCCCTGTGCTGCACAGAAATCTGCAATATTCTGTGCCCACTGCTCACCGGCTGCCGGAAGATCGGTATCGAAGAACTGCTTCTGCTGATCCTCTGTATAGAAGCTGAAATCTGTGTTATCTGCACCGTTTTTCAGAAGTAACTTGTATAATACCTCAGAACCCTCTCTGTATGCATCAAGACCCTTGATTGGTAATGAATACATAGAAGCTGAACCATCGTAGGAAGGATCAAGGAATACATACATAGAGAAGATAACATCATCCGCTGTCATCGGCTCTCCGTCGGAGAACTTAATGTCATCACGAATTGTGAAATCGTAATCTACGGTTCCGTCATCATTCTCAGTAATCTTACAATCAGAAATTCCCTTGTAGGTGTACTCTGTTCCGTTGTACTCCTTGGTCTCGCCCTCGATGCCATTGTAGATGATCTCGCCGGAACGATCGTTGCCCAGTAAGTATGGATGTACTAAGTTAACCAGACGCTGATCCGGTACAGACTGTACAAAGAACGGGCTGAACTTCTCGCTCATATCTTCACAACCGATAACGAGCGGAGTGCTTGACGTTGCTTCTCCTGTCTCTGTTCCATTCTGACCTTTAGAGCCACAACCGGAAACAAGACCCGCAACCATTGTTCCTGCTAATAATAAAGCAAGAACCTGTCTCATTTTCTTCATATTTTTTCCTCCTATTATTGAACGCGGAAGTGGGAGCTTCCGCTAATCTATGTTCTAACCTCCGTTCGAGGATAAAACCTAATTCATATTCTTCTCCTTCACAGAGGAAGCGAATGTCCGGTCATAGTACCGGCCATATACGACAACCAAAATAATATGGGGAAGGTGAAGCAGTACATACACCAGTTCCGGCACAAGATGCAATCCGTTCCGGTGCAACACCATATAAAGCAGCTCAAACGCGATACCGATCACATCCATTGCAAGCACGGCAAGCAGCGACTTCTTAATACGCATCAGTCCATGCTGATATTGCAGACACGTCATGGTCGTGCCGGCACTCCAGTAGGTAAACACCCCGAAAAAGGCGTAAATGAGTGGCAGATACGTAAACAGATATAAGAATACAATCCAACCGGTCCGCGAAGAATCCTGATTGACCATACCCGCAAGAAGCTGGAATACACTGATTCCCAAAACAAATGCCAGATTCACACAGGAACTTTGCTTTTTTCTGGAATCGCTCATCGCAAGAACATATACGCGCGGATCGTTCAGATACTTATTGTTTTTAATCATCAAATTTGACTTTCTTTTCTAATTTTCCGACAAGTTCCTCGATGCATCCGTCCTCAAACGGACTGTTCAATCCAGCCTCACGGATCACATTGACATAGAAATCCTTTGCTGACAGCCTGCAAAGCTTCAAATAGTTGTTCCATGCAGCATCAAAATCCTCATCCATCTGCACTTTGTACTGCATCGCGCAGACGCTTGCAAGTACATAATCAATATAATAGAACGGAGACTGGAAGATATGTGACTGTCTCTGCCAGTATCCACCATTTGCGAAGAACGGATCATCTTCATAATCCAGATGCGGACGGTACTCTTTCTCCAGCTTCGCCCAGACATCCTTGCGCTCCTGCGGTGTCATATCCGGGTTGGCGTATACGATATGCTGGAACTCATCGACCATACATCCGTACGGCACGAAGATCGCAGAATCCTCAAAATGCATCTTCAGATAGTCATCCTTGCGGTCTCCGAAGAATTTGTCCATCCATCCGTAAGTAAAATATTCCATCGACATCGAATGGCACTCAGCGGTCTCCATCGTGATGTCCGCATGCTCGCGGATCTCATCGTCGCGGAGCAAATATCCCTGGAATGCATGTCCGCACTCGTGTGTGATCACATCGACATCTCCGCTCGTTCCGTTGAAGTTGGCAAAGATGAACGGCGCCTTATAATTCGGAAGGTAGGTCATATAACCACCCTGACGCTTGGTCTTGCGACCTAATACGTCGAAAAGCTCATGCTCCATCATAAAGTCGAAGAACTCTCCCGTCTCCGGTGACAGTTCGTGGTACATCTTCTGTCCGGCCTCAAGGATCTCCTGCGGTGTTCCGATCGGATTCGGGTTACCGCCCTTGATATATACGTCATTATCGTAGTATTTTAACGAATCAACACCGATGTCTTTGCGGCGCTGCTCATGCAAACGGTTGACAAACGGCACGAAATATTTCTTGACCTGTGCACGGAAATTCTCCACCATCTCCTGATCGTAGCAATTACGGTTCATGCGATAGTAACCGAGTTCGATGTAGTTCTCATATCCAAGCATTCTTGCCTGCTCGGTACGATTCTTTACCATCTTATCATAAATCTCATCAATTTCACCTGTAACCTTCTGGAAATACTCACTGACTGCTGTCCATGCGCGTTTTCTTGTGGCACGATCCTCCGCAGTCATAAACGGTCTCATCAGCGACAGGTTGTAAATTTCTCCGTCAAACGGGATCTCCGCGGTCGCGATCAGCTTTCCGTAACGGCTGACCAGAGCATTCTCTTCCTGCATCAGCGGAATCAGCTTCTCGTCAAACGACTTCAAAGCAATCTCGATATTCTTGAACTTGACCGGTCCGATCTTCGCCTCTAACACATCACGGTACGGTGACTCATAGAGAACCCTGGAATATTCATTGTCATAATTCTGAAGAACCGGAATCAGCTCATCGTAATAATCATTTTCCTTCTCGTAAAAAGCGTCTGTTGTGTCAATATCATGGCGTGTCTTCGCCAGTACGATATTCGTCTCGATATCCGCCCAGAACTTATAGTACTCTCTGTGGATCTCAAACTGTTCCTCCCCGGAAGCGGCAGCCTTACTTCTTGCGATAATATCCTTGAATCCGGCTTCCAAATCCGCAAGCTCCACTCTCTTGTACGGCATCTCTGAAAACTTCATGTTACCTGATCCCCCTTGGTTTTCATTTGCAGTAACGTGTTAGCACTTTACCAAATGAAAATATTTCTGTTTAAACGAAAAAGAAGTCCAACCAACCCCTTTGTCCGTTGCACTTCCTGTATACGCATTGTTTTATTCGTCCGAAACACAACTGTTTTTGCTGTGCGAACAAAACTATTATAGCGTGTGAAAAAAATTTGTCAACAAGAATACACATCCATTCTTTGCATAAAATTTTATACATTTTGTTTTTATGAAACAATATTCATGTTTTATTTATTTTTTGCTGTTTTTCGGATTTTTAGAATGTATTTTTATTCATTGTGTTTTTTAAAGAACTTTTCATAGTAATGTGGTATACTATGCGTAGCTGATAAGAAAGGAAAACCATATGCTTACTACTGACGAAGTATTAAATTTAAATTACTATAAGAAGACAACCTACACGGGCTGGATCAACGGTATGCGTTTTCTGATCAAGCGCGAAGCCCCGGAAGAAGGTGATGCCTTTTTCCATGCGTGGGTATGGCCGGGGCCGCTCATCTTCGATCTGGTTGATGACGCACAAAAATACGACTTTACAGCACCTTTTTCCAATGAAGGGAAGCAGCAGGTCGTAGACTGGATCAACGCCCAGTACGAGGACAATCCCGATCTGTGGTCGCACGAACGCAAACCGATGTATGCAAAATAAGCCCGCTTCTTCTATATTATAGAAGACACAAAAGCCGCACCCCTTTACCGGGATGCGGCTTTATTTTACTCTGTAACCGTCACAGAATGTACCGTCTTGTATTTCCAGACTATATAAGCAATGATCAGCATAATGCCTGTAACAAGCCAGGCGGCAGGATCCGCAAAGCATACACCCAGATATCCGTACGGTTTTGCCGCAAGTACAATTACGACCCAGCGGCTGAGCAATTCCACTACACCGCTTAACATCGGAACAAATCCGCGATCCAGTCCCTGCAATCCGTTTCGATAAACAAAAATCCAGCCCAGCGGAATCATAAATCCACTGATCACATGCAGATATTGCATTGCGGCACTCATGGTTTCGGCAGACGGATTCTTAATGAACCATCCCACCATATACGGACCGATCAGGCAGCAGATCATTACCGCAAAAGCGGCAGCAACAAAGCACAGATAGAAAGCCTGCCGCATTCCCTTATATATACGCTCGTATTTTCCCGCCCCGAGATTCTGTCCACAGTACGTAGCCATCGCCGTACCGAGCGTCGGGAATGTCTGCGTTGCAATGTTTGAGACCTTAGAAGCTGCTGTAAAGGCAGCAACCGTACCCGAGCCAAACACATTGATCGCACTCTGCAGGATCATCGTTCCAATTGCCGTAATCGAATAATTAAGAGCCATCGGAATTCCAATGGAGAGCATATGAAGAATTCCCTTATTATCCCAATAATAATCCTCTCTTTGGGTTCTCAGTATATCATATTTGCGGAACATCACCACAAAGCAGAGAACCGCTGCCACCCCCTGTGAGATCACCGTCGCATAAGCCGCACCGGATGTTCCCATTTTCACAACCACAATAAGAAAGATGTCCAATGCAATATTAAGCGCAGAGGAAAAAATCAGAAAATACAGCGGAGTACGGCTGTCACCGATTCCACGCAGAATTCCGGATGCCACATTATACGACATGGTAAAAATAATTCCGCCGAAAATAACCTGTATGTAATCATTTGCAAGCGTCAGAATATTCTCCGGTGTATTCAGCCATAAAAGCAGTTGTCTTGATCCCAGCACGGTAACCAGACTCAATACCGCCGAGACGATCACCGTTAATATCAAGGATAATGCGACATAATGTTTTAACAATTTAAAATCTTTCGCACCAAACGCATGGGATATCATAACACCGAATCCTTGCGCAATTCCATTCGCGAACCCCAAAACCAGGAACATAAGACATCCGGTCGAACCTACCGCCGCCAGTGCATCCTCTCCAAGATACTGTCCGACGATCACCGTATCTACCATATTATAGAACTGCTGAAACAGATTTCCCAGCAATACCGGGAACGAAAAAAGTAATATAATCTTCATCGGATTACCAACCGTCATGTCTTTTCTCATAATATATACTCCTTATGCAATATTAAAACAGTCCCTCGTCCACTGCACCATACAGCCACTATACCGCATAGATTTTTTTGCAAAGAAAGAGACTAACGCGAAGTTAGTCTCTGACTGCGGGCAACAGGACTTGAACCTGCACGTCGTAGACACTAGAACCTAAATCTAGCGCGTCTGCCAATTCCGCCATGCCCGCTGTTCGTTATAAAATTTTGTAGAGTAGTGTATAACGTTACTAATTAACTATACAGACTCCCTCAACTTATGTCAATAAGTTTTTCACAAATTTCTCTTGACGAATGGCAAAAAATATTGTAG
>CAKRKX010000008.1 GCA_934358675.1 uncultured Agathobacter sp.
CATCTGATTCCGTCATACCATCTAAATTCACACTGCCAATTTTTATACCTATATTATCCGGTGTCGTCCGCCTTAGAATATGAAAAATCTAAGTCGACAACCCCGAATTTGCCGTCGTTTTCGGAAATCGTGCAACCAGCACCGATGCGATCACCGCAGTAACCGGCACGGTCAGCACAACGCCAAGACTTCCCGACAATCCCTGCATAATCTCGGTTCCGATAATATAGGAATTCATCAACTGCCGGTAGCTGAGATCATATGCATAATTGATAACCAGCGTAGACAGTGATCCGCCCACATAGGCAAAAATCAGGGTGTTGGTCATCGTTCCCATCATATCGCGTCCAACACGGATACCGGATAAAAACAATTCTTTCGTGCCAAGTTCGGGATTGCGGTCATGGATCTCCTGAATCGTGGATGCGATCGACATTCCGACATCCATGGTCGCACCGAGCGAAGCGATTATGATTCCGGAAAACAACAACTGTCCGATGCGGATCTGGCTGTTCTGCGCAACGTAATTCAGCGTCTCGATATCCGATACATTGTAGCCGGTGATACCTGCGGCTTTGCCGAACAGCAATGCCGCAACTGCCGCGATGACAACGCCGGCGGTCGTTCCGATGATTGCAGACGCTGTCTTTGCAGTCATTCCGCCGAGCAGACCGAGCGTCACAAGCGTGGACAAAAAGGCGATCACAATGGTAATCGCAATCGGCGATACGCCTTTGTAGATCAGCGGGAACATCAGATAATAGATGCAGATAAACGTGAACACAAGGCTTGCGATCGCTTTCACGCCTTTTTTACCTCCGATCAAACAGACCACGAGCGCAAAAAATGCCGCAAACAGATAGATTGCCCCCGTCCGGTCCTGACTGTAGACCGTGACGATGGAATTATCGCCGGTCGCACTCACGATCACAATAACCTTACTGCCCACATAGCAGTCCGTTCCAAAAAGCGAACCGCTCGGATTGACCGCATCGTATTCTTCTCCCGCAAATTTTCCTGTTTTTATGTAAACGCGGACTTCCTGCGTTCCGTAACGGTTTCCGTCCTCCGCGAGATTATCCTTCGTTATTTCCGTGACAACCGCTTTTTCATAAGATTGTCCGGTCGTTGAGACAAGCGTTGCCTTCTCAAACTGATTGATTTTTATCAAAAACAGTGTGAATCCTACGATACATAAGATTCCCACCAAACACTTTTTCCAGTTGAATTTCATATTGCACCTTCTGTTTTTATCATACCAACCCGCAAAATATCAGCCCTTATTGTAAACAACACAAGGGCTGATGTCTTCTATTTTGTGAATGGTTCATTTTGCTTAAACCTGATTTATTTTTCCAACCATTCACCCAAATATTTCAATTGACTTCTTCGCGAACTCTCAATTCAAATTTTTGACACTTAAGATTTTTATGTTAATTATTTCTTTGCAGCCACCTGGATCGTAACTTTCTTCGTTGCTGCCTTGTATTCACTTGTAGCTGCTGCCTTTACGGTAATAACTGCCTTACCTGCACCTTTGATCGTCACTTTTCCGTTCTTGTCAACGGTTGCGACTTTCTTGTTGGATGATGTGTAGGTGAGCGCGGTCTTTGCCTTTGCGTTCAGCTTGAATGCCTTTGCACCGACGGTCTTCTTGTAGGAAGCACTTCCTGTAATCTTCTGCGCCTCGGCCTTCTTTACGATCGTGTAAGTTGAAGATCCGGAAAGTTCCTGTCTTGTGGTTGTGTCATAAGTAGTAACACTGAATGTGTCATCGGTAACGGATACAACGGAGTAAGATGGTGTCCATGTCTGGCTTCGCTCAGAGATATAATCCTGCTGGGTTGCGATCAGATTGTAGAACTTTGATCCTGTTGCTGAGTTTGCCTCTAAGTATACGGTTCCCTTTGGATTGACAACCTCACCGCTCTCGGTGTCGCTGACGATCTGGTAGCAGTTGTTCTGTGTAATGTAGTCAGCAGCTTTCATGTCGACATCCTTGCCGTATGCGGTATGTGACTTGCCGTCACCCTGTAACTGATAGGTTCTTGAATAGGTATGATCATGTCCCTGCAGAACCACATCCACATCGTACTTGTCCATCAGAGGAGTAAGCTGTGTACGAAGAACCATTCCGTCGGAATCCGAATGATCATAGCCTGATCCGTAGATATCCTGATGGAACACAACGATTCTCCACTTTGCATCCTTGTTCTCAGAGATTGCTTTTTTCATCACATTCTCATGTGTCGCACAGTTGTAGTTGTTCGTGTCAAGCACCATGAATAAAGTGTTGCCGTAGCGGTAGTAATAATCGGTTCCGGCCTCTGTCTTGCCCTGAATATAGTTTGCATCCGTATCGGAAAAAGCGTTTGGATTGTTAAAATGCAGTGTGTACTGGTTGGACACAGAATCATGGTTTCCGATCGTCGTTGCAACCGGAAGCGATGCCAAAGCGTCTGCGCCGAGGTATGCTGCGTACTCGCGCTCATTCTTGCCGGCATTTACCTGATCTCCGGCTGACACGATAAAGCTCACATCCTCATGATCCTTCATTGCATCCTTTAAGATATTATTCCAGTTGTAGCCGTCGTTTCGCGCCGCAAGATTGTCCTTTGCTGCCGAAGAGACTTCGTTACCTGCGGAGACCATTTTCTCCTGCTCGGTACTTGTCTGGTTCTTGGAAGCGCCGATCTGCGGATCACCGACATACAGGAAAGAGAAGTTATCAAATGATTTTGTTGTGTAGCTTTCGGCATCCTGCCACTTGCCGTTCTGGAATACCTGATAATAATATTTTGTATTCTCCTTCAGATCCTGAATGGTAACCTTGTTGGAGAAATATTTTACGTCGTCAATTGTGACTGCATCGGTCTGTGTTCCGGCAAATTCCTTTGCTCCATCCATATTCTGTTTTGTTGCGACACGCACTGCCGGAGTCTCGGCTGTGTGGCTGTACCATGCATAATTGAGCTGTGTCTCGTCAGCCCCCGGTGTCATGGATACATGTTCATAATTGCTGCTGTATTTGTCCCAGTTGCTCTTCCACTGATTCCACTGCGTTGCGCCTTCGGAAGCATCGTTCCAATGCTCGGTAGCTGCAATGACTTTTGCAGGCACACCTGCTGCACATAAACCGATCAGCATTGCAGAAGACATCACTCCTGCGGTAATTTTTAAATATTCTTTCTTCATTTACAAATCTCCTTATCCTTGTCCGTGAACGTCAGCACATTGAAAGTTGCCTTCGGCAAGTGTTGACGAAAGCGATACATCACAGATGTACCGCATAGCATGTACATGTTTGATTGTATGATAAGGAAAGTGTGTAAGATGCGCCATCATACTTGCGTAAGACTTATGTAAAAAGTAAATGGTGTGATTCGAACAAAAAAGAAGGATTCATCGGAGAATCCTTCTTTTTATGGTTTCTTTTAAGACATTCCGTTGACAGTCTTATATTTGTAAAGCATCTCTGCGTGATTCTGCTCCTCAACCTGGATATCGGCAAGAAGCTTTCTGAGGTTGGTGTCCTCAAAAACGAATACATTCGAATTATACTCGCCGGATACCATCTTCTCTGTGCCGATACAATCAGTTGCAAGAAAGCAGTCATTCTTCTTGTCCTCAGAGTTGGTCATGGCGTCATACGTTGCTTTCGGCTGATAGTCTGCACCGTCGCTGTCGTTGACATTGCACTGTGGCACCTGACCGTTTAATACCTGTCCGAGAGAATCATAATGATGCTGCTCCTCTTTCTCAAGGCGGTCAAAGAGATCCTTAAGAACCGGGTCCTTTGCCTGCTGTCCGTATCTGTGATACTTCTCGACACAGCTCTGTTCCTGTGTGCGGAGATCTTCAATCGTTGTCTGTTCTTTTTCTTTTAAAACCATATTGCACCTCTTTTTTCAAATTTTTCATAAGTAGTATGAGAGGTCTTTATGATTTTTATACGTTTCCGATGTGTATTACCGATTTTCTACACAAGAATCTCCTTCAATCTCGGATCTTCCCTCAGCACCTGCTTTGCCTTATCACGGTACTGCTGCTCATGCAGATAAGTGTAGCGGAACGGCTTGATGGACGGGGCAATGTCAATCGCCTTTTCAAAATCTTCGCGCTTTAACTCGAGTGTCTTCACATAATCCCAGAATCCGGTCTGCGTAAAAATCGTGTCCACGCGGCGGTATCTGTGATCCTGCACAACGCTCATCAGATACGTTGCCACACCGACCTGAATGCCGTGAAGCTGCGGCTGCTCCAACATCTTGTCCAAAGCGTGTGAGATCAGATGCTCGCTGCCGCTTGTCGGCGCACTGCTGCCCGCAATCTCATTGGCAATACCGCTCATCGCCAGCGAATCCAATAGTTCCTTCAAAAACAGATCCTCGTCAATACTCTCAAACGGCGTGCGCACGAAACTGTTGACCGCCTTTTTCGCAATCATGACTGCAAAATCATTGACCTTGCCGTATCCGTGCTGCTCCTCAAAGATCCAGTCGTAGAGCGCCGTAATCTTCGATACCATATCGCCGATTCCGGAATACAGAAATTTCTGCGGTGCACTTTTGATGATCTTCGTGTCGACCACGATGCCGTATGCCAGACGCGCCGGAACGGATTTCCGATGTCCCTCCACCAGAAGCGAAGCACTCGCACTGGAAAAGCCGTCGCTCGATGCGGATGTCGGAATACTGATAAAAGCAAGGTTGCGCAGGAAGCCGCAATACTTTGCCGCATCGATGACCTTGCCACCACCGATTCCGATGATTGCCTGCGTCTTTGCCGGCATCGAAAAAGCAAGGCTCGTCAGATCCTCCAGACGCACGGTATCCAGTTCCTGATACTCGAGCACTTCCACGCCGGATTCCTTCAACGAAGCCATCACATCCAGACCGAACATATCGATCAGTCCGTTTCCAAATAAAATCACCACTTTCTGCAACTGTACATCCATCAGATACTTACCCAGATCATCTAAAACCCCCGGACCAATCTTCAAGATAACCGGTATTGCAATGTGTTTGCTATCCATAATTCTATCTCCTCCAAAATCTCCGCAAAATTTATTTTTTAATTCTCACTTAACTTCTATCCTAGCAGAAGTGATTGCAAAATTCCACCTAAATTCCTGCTTTTGGATGGTTGTATTCTTTGTCGAATTGCCTTAAACTATGTATAAAATCTGATGATAGAAACAGGTGAATCCATGAAGAAGAAAGACTTAGCGCTCGAAGTCATCGAGCGTTTGAAAAAAGAATATCCCGACTCCGGCTGCAGTCTCGAATACAACGAGGCATGGAAGCTGCTCGTCAGTGTCCGTCTCGCCGCACAGTGCACGGATGCACGCGTCAATGTTGTTGTTCAGGATCTGTATAAGAAGTTTCCGGATGTGAACGCCTTAGCCGATGCTCCAGTCGAGGAAATTGAAGAGATCGTTCGTCCGTGCGGACTCGGCAAAAGCAAAGCCAAAGACATCAGCGGCTGCATGCGCACGCTGCGCGATGTGTATGATTCCAAAGTGCCGGATGATTTTGATGCGCTGCTCGCTCTCCCGGGTGTCGGACGCAAAAGCGCCAATCTGATCATGGGCGATGTGTTCGGCAAACCGGCGATCGTTACGGACACACACTGCATCCGTCTGTGCAACCGGATCGGACTTGTTAACGAAAAAGACCCGAAAAAAGTCGAGATAGCGCTCTGGAAGATCATCCCTCCGGAGGAAGGCAACGATTTCTGCCACAGACTTGTCGATCACGGACGCGCCGTATGTACCGCAAGGACAAAACCTTACTGCGACAAGTGCTGCCTGAACGACATCTGCGGAAAGCACATATAGGAAGTGCATTTCTTCCATCCGTTTCAAAAGCATGGGGCGATGCATCATAGATATTCCACATTGCCAATGAGTCTTCGCATATCATCCGGCATCGGCACACAAAAATCCATGTGTTTCCCGGTCATCGGATGCGAAAAAGAAATCTTATGTGCATGAAGTGCCTGACGGTGGATCGGATAGTCCGCCGTCTTTTCTTTTGCCTGCGTATCGGTCACACGGTCAATCTGATTGCCTGCATAGTTCGGATTATAGAGAAAATCGCCCACCAACGGATAACCGAGATAACTCATATGCACACGGATCTGATGCGTGCGCCCGGTCTCAAGCTGCAACGCAACAAGACTGTAATCTGCGGTCTGCCTGATCACCTGATAATGTGTGACCGCACGCTCCCCGTTCTCCCAATCCACCACACGCTCCAGACATTGGCTCTCCTTTCGCGCGATCGGCGCATCGATTACGCCCTGCTCCGGTGTTACATGCCCCTCCACGATTGCCAGATATTCGCGATGGATTCCGTCCGCCTCCAGACCTTCCTTCGATTTTGCCGCAACCATCTGACTTAGGATGGCACCGCTTACCATATGCTTTGCCACGATCGTAAGCCCCGATGTATCGCGGTCCAATCGGTTGATACACCGGAAGACAAACGGCTTATCCTGCTTTTTAAAATACCATGCCAGAGCATTGCCGAGCGAATTGTCATAATTGTGAAGCGATGGATGGATCGGCATCCCGGCAGGTTTATTGATCACAAGTAAGTCCTCATCCTCGTACACAATATCAAGAGAAAGTTCCACCGGAATGATTCCGTCCGAACTCTCCTGCTCACGGATCTGCACCTCCAACACATCCCCTGCCCGAAGGATCGCATTTTGAAAAACGCATACTCCGTTCACCCGGATACTCTTTTCATCTTTTTTCAGATTCACGCGATTCTGCGTGGAATATCCCTTATGTTTCAGGAAACTGCTCACTTTCTGGTTTGCATCTGCCGCCGTAATCTCATATGTTATGCTCCGATACGAATTTCCATTATTGTTTTTTCTATTTTCCTGATGTCCGGACTCCACATGATCCGAAATTTTCTTATTCATGATTCAACTCCACATTTCTTTTATCCATTTTGTGTCCCTGTCACTTATTGCGCCGATTCCGGCATAATTCCTGCTGCATTTCGAAAACCATCCCACAGCACTGTGACATAAACATATTTTCGCATTCGTCCCCTCATAATGCAAGAGATAACTCACCTCAAACCCACTCTGCAGATGCGCAAACTATCTTTCCTCAAATTTACCGGTTGACATTACTTTCCAAATGGATTATATTTACTACGACAGATATACTACGACTGACGTAGGATTGTCAGACGTAGTACGACAGGTAAAGTATATAGAACACTTTTTCAGACCCCCCGCATTAAGGGTTCTGAATAGGCGATTGCGAAACTCCTGTGGCGGCGTGCTCCGGCTGGGCTGACCCGGTGGCGGGCTTCTACGCTGAACACGATTTTAGACAAAATCATTGAATTTGCGAAAATCTCTGCTGGGCTCAATTTTTATGTCCGAGCAATGCTTCGACTGTGGCACTCCAAGTGTCCGTCTGACACAGATGTGCTCAAAATTTCTAGTCTGCCTAAGAGGGGCACTTTGTGAATTTTGATTGTGCCCACTCTCGGTTAATGTCTCCCCTCATAGAATTGTGGAGAGTCATTAAGTTATGAGGTCGCAAACGCGACCCGTGGGCACTCGTTCACAAAGGTGCCCCACGTAAGGCAGACACGAAATCCATCGGACACATTCTGTGTTCAGACGAACATTCGGAGCGCCACTGTCTAAGCTTGAGCGGACAAAAATCATAGAAAGAGCCCAGCGGACATTTTCAGCAAATTCTTGATTTGGGATAACTAGTGTCAGCGTAGAAGCCCGCCACCGGGTCAGCCCAGCCGGAGCACGCCGCCACAGGAGTTTCGCAATCGCCTAAAGGGTTCTGAAATTCAAAAGGAGGATGAGATTTTGCTGAACATTAGCAGTGATGTCATTCGTGGTTACAATGACACCATGATTCTTTACCTTCTCTGGGAGAGACCGTCCTACGGTTACGAGATTTCCAAGCAGATCAAGACGCTGTCCAATGAGAAATACGTGATCAAGGAGACCACGCTCTACTCCGCTTTCACGCGTATGGAGCGCAACGGTTATATCGAGTCATTTTCCAATGCCGATAATGCTGCCGGCAAACGCCGCACCTATTATCGCATCACGGATGCCGGCCGTGCGTATTACCTTGAAAAATGCGCCGAGTGGCGGCTCACCCAGGAAGTTGTTGGAAAGTTTATTAAAAATGAGGAGGCACCTTATGGAAACGATTAGAAATTATCTGGAGAGTATGTTTTTGAATCTCCCCAATACCCCGGAAGTCTACAAAGCCAAGAACGAACTCTGGCAGATGATGGAAGACAAATATACCGAACTGAAAGCAGAAGGCAAATCGGAAAACGAAGCGATTGGCATCGTCATCTCCGAGTTCGGCAATCTTGATGAACTCGCACAGGATCTCGGAATCGCATCCTTTGTACACAATCCGCAGACGCCGCCGATGGGCAGACCTTTCAGCCTTGAGGATGCCAGGTCTTATCTGAAAGATTATGCCAAACATGCTTATCGCATCGCTTTGGGCGTTATGCTCTGCATCCTGTCGGTTTGCGGACCGATCTTCTTCGACGCAGTCTTTGGTTCCGCTTCCGGCGACCTTTTTGATGCGATCGGTGTGACATTTTTGTTTGTTCTGATCGCGATCGGTGTCGGACTTTTTATCTATTCCAATGTTCAGACCAACCGCTGGAATTATATCAAAAGCGAACCGCTTGTGACCGATTTTGCAACAACCGAGTACATCCATCATGAACTGGAGCGCTACAAACCAACCTATGCACTCCTTCTGACCGTAGGCATCGTACTGTGCATTATTTGTGCCGTTCCAGCGATACTTCTGGATGCGCTTTTGGGCACCAATCCCTTCTGGTCCAATATGTCCGGTGCATTCGTCATGATCTTTATTGCGATCGGTGTCTTTTTCATCGTAATGGCATCGATCCGTTTTGGCAGTTACAAGGCACTTTTACAACTAAACGGCCGCTCCACCATCGGCGGCAATTATGTTCCGAACCAGCAGAAAGAATACAAGAATCCTACCGTGCGCGCGGTCATGTCCGTCTACTGGCCGACCGTCACATGCATTTACCTGTGTTGGAGCTTTCTGACATTTGACTGGAGTTTTACCTGGGTCATCTGGCCGATCGCAGCGATCGTCCACACACTGATCCACAATCTTTTGGCAGAGTAAGGAGTATATTATGAAAAAAGGCATTTATCTTACAACGATTACAATTATTACAATTATTTGTATCATCGGCGGAAGTGTTATTCATTTTGGAAATATCTTTTCCGATTTTCCTATTAAATTTATCAATTCCCAAATTGTCCGCACTGATGATACCTCTTCGACAACAAAAGAGAACTCGTCCCTGAATCTGGGCGAATTTGACAACATTGTTGTGGACGTGGATGTTGCAGATATCATCATCTCGCACGGCAAAGACTATACCATAGCCTATGAAGCTACCCGTACCGTCGTTCCGAAATGCAAAGTAAAAAACAGAACTCTGTATATCGAACAGAATGTACAACACCGCTTATGGGGTGGCGTTGGAACCCAAAACCGCAATTGCAAGATTACCATTACGATTCCGGAAAACGCAACGCTTGCTGACATCGATCTTGATTCCGCTGTCGGTGACATCAGCATTGATTCCATTACCGCAGACTCACTGACAACCGACACCGCAGTCGGCGACACCAAAATTAAAGACTGTACCATCGAGTCCATCGAAAACGATGGCGATGTCGGCGATATCACTATCAGCAATTGCAGCTTTAACGATCTTGATTCGGACAACAGTGTCGGCGATATCAATGTCAGCAGTGCCAAAGATCTCTCCGATTACGATATCGATCTGGACACCGATATCGGCGATGTATCCGTCAACGATCGCCGTTGCAGGCACAGCTTTTCCCAAAATGGTAGTTCCGGCTGCTCCGTAACACTTGACAACTCCACCGGAGATATCACATTAACCTACTGATACCGCTTATAAAAACAAAGGACCTGCATCTCTCGCAGGTCCTTTGCTTTATGAAAGGGTATGAATAATAATGAAAAAGTATTAAGCGATTATAATTTGAATGTTCCGATTGCTTCCTCGAGCTGACTCATGCTCTCCTGCAGCAATGCGGTCTCTTTTTTCAGTCCTTCTGCGGACTTCATCTGACTCTCTAAGTACTGGCTGATCTCACCGGATGCCTTTACCGTGCTCTCCGACGATTCGCCGATACGTTTGATTGAATTTAATGTATTATGGCGATCCTGATTCATTGCCTCCATCTCTGCACTGACGGATTCCATGCTATGTACCAGATTTTCCATCAGATGATTCATCTTCTCGAAAGCATCGCTTGTCTTTTGCGTGCTGCTCTTCTGTCCATCCGAGATTTTCTCTGCTTCCCGCACCTTATCCAGTGCATTCTGCGAATATACGGTAATCTCCTCAATGATCTTCTGAATCTCCTCTGCTGTATTTGCCGAGTTGTCAGCCAGTACACGGATTTCCTCCGCTACAACCGAGAAACCTCTTCCCTGTTCCCCTGCTCTCGCCGCCTCAATCGAAGCATTTAACGATAGCAGGTTCGTCTGCGACGCAATGCTTTGAATATCATTGACAAAATTCGTAATCTCCGATAATTTATCAGCAAGCTTGACAACATGCTCCTGCACTTCATTTGTTGCATCCACCGTTTCCTGTGACTGCTTCGTCATTTCTGCCAGTGTTGCCTTGCCCTCATCGATCATCTTCTGTGAATTGGTAACCTCTGCGATCGTATCCACGATACTGTCGCTGACGCTCTTGATCTGTACGGAAAGCTGCTCCATCTGCTCATTACAGGATAAGATTTCCTCATTCTGCTGAGCAATGCTCTGGTTGATCTCCTCCATCTGACCATCCATGTTCTCGATCATCGCGCCGAGTTCCAGACCGGACTCCTGCACACGGTCACCGGACTGCAGAACCTCATCCTTCATATCGGAGACCATCAAAATCAACGTCCTCATTTTGGACACGGTGTGAAGAAGTGCCTGCTGAAGCTTTCCAAATTCATTGTTGGACACTTTCACATTTTCCTGTTCAGTCAGGTCTCCCTGTGATACCTCATCCAATCGTACAATATTCCTCTTGATATTCTTTCCAATGTTTCGGACCAGAATTGTTGCAAGTGCAAAAGCAATCAAACATGCTACGATTACAAGTCCCATCGTAAGTGTTCGAATGTTGTCCGAACTTTTTGTAATATATGCCTTCGGAACCAGAGCCACGATATGACTGCCGTTCACCTCACTGGCGATCGTCATGCAGAAATAGCGGTTACCTTCATAACTCAGATAGCTGTTTGCCTTCTCATAATCCAGATTTTCAATCGATGCAACCGAGAAATTCTCATCATTGCTTACTTCCTGCCCCTCAGCCGTCGTGAATGCAAGATAACACCCCTCTCCGTAATCCAGTTCCGAGAGCAGTTCTTTGATCTTATCCCTGCTGACATCAATGATAACTACACCACGCTTTGCGCCGCTGTTAAACGACTGGCTGCAGTATAAAGCATATTTGCTCATTCCCATCTTCTCATCCATGAGTGGATGCGTTGATCCCCAGTGCAGATAATTGTCTGCGAGCATGGTCCCCTCTTCCGCAGACGCAAGCTCATCGATAAAACTGTCCATCTCTGTGGTGTTGATATTCTGTGTGGTAATCACATCATCTGTGGATACCGGCATAATATGGATCCCTTCGATCATGGTACTCGAGGTCTGTTTTACGTTGATATTATTTCCAATCGACTTCTTCGCCTGAGACTGCTTTGATGTGTCGGAATCATAACCGCCAAGCGCATACGCATTTACCGTGCTGTCCTGTGCCAGCTCCAATGTGATCGCGGAAATATTCTTCATAGATTCATCAAACGAATTCATTGTCATCTGCAATGCCTTGTACGCAGAAATCTCATAATTCTCCTGAAGGCCCTTTGATGCCATTGTATAGGACGCCACACCCGTTATGATCAGAAACAGAATCGGGATAACAAACCCGACCATAAGCTGCATACGGATCGACAGCGCAAACTTATGTCCTCCCGTTTTCTTTACTTTTGACTTTGCCTGTCTCTGTCTCGTTTTCTTTACCTTCTTGTGCGTTTTCTTTTTTTCTTCTGCCTCACTTCTGGTTTCCATACATTGTTTCTTCTTCATACTCCCACACCCCTCAATACAAATAGAACCGTTCATTTACCGAAGTATCTCTTCGTTATCCTCTATGCTTTGATTATAGGATCGTCCTTTTCAAAATAAATGTACTTATATTTTGTTTGGGTGTTCTTTTTTTAGAATTTGTGTACAAAAAAAGAAGCCCGCTCGCAAAGAACGGACTTCTTGAATGTTTTCGATTATTCAACTACTTTACCGCCGAGAATTACCTTCTGTGTAGAAAGGTCATCCTTCGACAGGATCACGCAGTCTCCATACTTTCCTGCCTCAATGCTTCCGCATACATCGTCCACACCGATTGCCTTAGCAGGGTTGTAGGTTGCACAGCGAACCGCTGTCTCAAATGGGATGTCCATCTTCTTGACAACTGTACGCACACAATCCATAAGGTTGGTTGCAGATCCTGCAATTGTGCCATCCTTGAGTGTTGCAAGGTTGCCACGTACGGTAACCGGAAGACCACCCAGTGAATACTCACCATCTTCCATACCGGTCGCCATCATACTGTCGCTGATCATGATCATTCTCTCTTTGCCGAACAGTGAGAATACAACGCGCACTGCAGATGGATTGATATGAACACCATCACAGATCATCTCCGGCATAACGTGCTTCTCATCAAAAGCAGCACCAAATACGCCCGGTGCACGATGTGTGAATGCAGGCATCGCATTAAAGAAATGCGTTACATGATCCGCACCAAGTTCGAAAGCCTTAACTGCAGTATCATAATCACTGCATGTATGACCAACGGAAATATGAACCTTGGAGGAAAGCTCACGGATAAACTCCTCCGCACCCTCTGTCTCCGGTGCAATCGTGATCAGTTTTACCAGACCATGTGCAGATTCCTGCAGACGGTTGAACATAGCAATATCCGGATTCTTAACGAAAGCCGGGTTCTGCGCACCCTTCTTCTCCATGGAGATGAACGGTCCCTCCAGATGGATTCCGCAAAGTCTTGAACCTTCCGGCTTGTCTGTCTCTGGCTTATTGTAGTATGCATAAGCATTCTCACATACTCCCGAAAGAGTCTCCTCAGAGAGTGTCATCGAAGCAGGACAGATGGAAGTAATACCATTCTTTAACTCATATGCTGCGATAGCATCAAGCGCCTCAGGTGTACCATCCGAGAAATCATGTCCGGCACATCCATGGAAATGGATGTCCACCAATCCCGGAATCAGATAATTGCCCTGTGCGTCAATGACAGTGTCCTCGGCAATATTCTCATCTGTGAATTTGCCGTCTTTAATCTTAACATCTTTGTTTACAAATCCCTGATTCAATGTAAACACAAGCGCATTTTTAATAATCATTCTATCTGCCACCTCCATTTTTGTAAAAAATCAATTATTTGATTGGAGCCTTGGATAAAGCAGCCTCATCACATACTACAGTTACATCCGGATGCATCTGAAGAATAGAAGCTGGAACGTCCGGAGTTACAGGACCCCAGAATGCACGTGCAACGATGTCGGCCTTGCCTTCACCATTTGCGACAATCAGAATCTTTTTCGCCATCATAATGGTCTTGATTCCCATTGTATAGGCCTGTGTCGGCACCTGATCAATCGAGTCAAAGAATCTTGAATTTGCCTGAATCGTACTCTCGGTCAGATCCACGCAATGTGTCTCCTTCTCAAAAGCACAACTTGGCTCATTAAAACCAATATGTCCGTTATTTCCCAAACCGAGAAGCTGCAGATCAATTCCGCCAAGCTTCTTAATAATCTCTTCGTGTGCAACGCAGGCAGCTTCCGCATCCGGATTCGTTCCATCCGGCACAAATGTTGCTTCCTCTCGGATATTAACATGCTTGAAAAGATGCTCATGCATAAAATAGTAGTAACTCTGTGGATCCGTATGCGTCAGTCCCCGATATTCATCAAGGTTTACGCTGGATACCTGTGAGAAATCCAGATCACCCTTCTTATACCAGTCAACCAACTGCTCATAGGTTCCGATTGGAGTAGATCCTGTTGCAAGACCTAATACACAATCTGGTTTCATAATAATCTGTGCAGAAATAATGTTAGCTGCCTTACGGCTCATGTCCTGATAATCTTTTGCTTTAATAATCTTCATATTTTTCCCCCTTAAATGGTTGGTTTTCTTTTCTGCCCGGTCACCCAAGCCTCTGCTTAGATTTTACCAACACTCGGCATCTGTTTCAATAGCGTTTGACAAAATGCACAAACATGGATAAAAAAAGGCAAACTTTCCGCAAAAGAAAGGGAACACCCATTCGATGTTCCCTTCCAATTTAAGGATATTTTATGTTCTATTTACCGAGTATCTGATTACGATACTCATTTGCAGACACGCCCTCCTGCTTCTTGAACACTCTCGAGAAATGCGCGAGATCCAAAAATCCTACCTGCTCCGAAATATCTCCGATGCGGAGTGCCGGATTCTTTAACAATTCCTTCGCATGCTCAATACGCACGTGATTCAGAATATCCGAAAAACTCTGTCCGGTATGTCTGTTTAATAACTTACTCAAGTGCCACTGACTGACATACGTCTTCTCAGCAACCTCTCCAAGCGTCAATTTCTGCGTATAGTTTTCCTCTATGTAAGCCAACGCATTCTTGACTATGAAACTGCTTGAAGCGCTCTCCTTCTTGTCTTCATCTGAGGATGCCTCATCCAGAATCTGATCCGGTTCTGCCGCCTGAGTCTCTTGTGTCTCAGTCAGAGCCTTCTCCGGTTCTTCTCCGGTGATTCCCTTATTCTTCAGATTGTCGCACATCACTCCAATCGATTCTTCCAGCTCATCCATGTTAGAAGGTTTTAACAAAAAGCGCGTCACTCCGAGCCGAATTGCCTCTCTCGCATACTCAAAATCACGGAATCCGGTCAGGACACATACCTGCAAATCCGGAAACTGCGAATTAATAGCAGCAATCATCGACAATCCGTCCATCTCCGGCATATTAATATCCATAAAGATGATATCCGGCCGATATTTCTCGATTAATTTCTTACCTTCAAGCCCGTCGTGCGCAGTCGCTACAATTTTACAATTCCATTTATCCCATGCAATACTTCGCGACAGTCCTTCCACAATGATTGGCTCGTCATCTACAATCATAACCTTGTACATAACTTTACCTCCAATGTATCTTCTGCCCTATACGAAGTAGTTTAGCCTTTTACAGCACCTGCTGTCAATCCTTTAATGATATTTTTCTGTAATAATACGTATACAATCATAACTGGAATAACGATGATTGTAACGGATGCTGCCATCAAACCGAAGTCTGTTCCGTACTGAGAACTGATCTGCTCAAGCAATGTAGAGATCGGGAACTTCTTTGGCTCACGCATCATGATCTTCTGTACAAACAGGTCATTGTATGACCATAAGAAACTGAAGATTGCTACCGTTGCAAGTGATGGACGGCAAAGCGGAACGATGATTTTTCTGAATACCTTGAATACGTTCGCACCTTCCATGTAAGCGGCCTCTTCCATCTCAAGCGGAATACTCTGCATAAAACCGGTCATGACGATTGTTGCAAAGCTTAAGTTTCCGGCGATCTGCGGAAGGATTACGGCGATACAGTTACTTAATAAGTGCCACTGAACCATCATCTTGTATACCGGAATGATTGTTGCGAATACCGGGAACATCAAGCTGGCTACGATCAGTGCGTGTACAAATCCTTTACCTTTGAAACGATATCTGGTAAGACCAAACGCCATCAGAGATGCGAAGATCATAACACCGATCGTTACGGTACCGGAAATAATGAAACTGTATTTATAAGCGGTCAATACATTCAGTTTGCTGAATGCGTTCTGGTAGTTGCCCCATGTAAACTCCTGTGGAAGCGAGAATGAGGAACGAAGAACCTCAGCGGATGGCTTGAATGAGTTGATCAATACCCATGCAAATGGGAAAATTGTTAAAATAGCCCAAAGGATCAGGATTACATAAATGATAATGTTACTAATCTTGACTTTCTTGTGTTTCTTTGCTGCGCTCATTTATGCCACCCCTTTCTTTTCTGCTTTCTTTCTCTGACGAGCAAGCTTCTTCTCTGCTTTCTCATCCGGATCCTGCGTAAGGAATCCAACCCCCTTTGATACGACAATACCAAGAACTACGATCAGTACTGCTAAGGTTGAACCATAGTCATAATCATTCAGACCGAATGTCTGCTGATACATATATGTACCAAGGAAGTGTGTCAATCCCTGAGGAGCTCCGTTTGGAACCATAACCCATGGGAGATCGAATACTTTCAGTGCTCCGGTTACAGCCAATGTAACGGATGTAAAAAATACCGGCTTCATCATTGGTAATGTAATGTAGAATACCTGTTTGAAACGGTTGCATCCGTCAATGGATGCGGCTTCATATATATCATCAGAGATATCACTGAGTCCTGTCAGAAGAATTACAAAGTAGAAACCGATGTAACTCCACAATGTAGGAATACAAACCATTGTAAATGCCAGCGACGGTGATAACCAGTTAACCGGCTCAGCACCAAATTTCTCTAAAATCTGATTCAGCATACCACCGTTGTAGTTGTAGAACAACTTGAACAGCAAACCGATTGCAGTTGCAGAAATTACGACTGGGAAGAAGTACACGGTACGGAATAACTGCTGAAGCTTCTTAATCTGTGATACCATTACCGCAAGTACGAAAGCAATACCAACCTCGAAGATAACTGTAAGAATCATCATCTTAACCGAGTTGAGAAGTGCTCTTCCTACGTCTGGGTCTGTAAACATTCTCTTGTAATTTTCTAATCCTATAAACTTCCATGTTGTACCCGGCATCTCAACGATTGCCGTCATATTGTAAAAGCTATTCTTAATATTATCAACAAACGGTATATAAAGAAAGATAAGCATAAACAGTAAACCCGGTACTAAAAACACCAGTAATGGCCATTTTTTCTTGTATAACATCTTTCTTCCACCTTTCTCTTAATCAAAACTGTTTTTGAGTAAAAAAAGGAAGGGGCAATGCCTGGGCAAAGCCCCTTCGATTTATTCATTACTGCTGTACTAAAGCAAGTGCCTCGTTGATAGCATCCTCTGCTGACATAGCGCCTGTAGAAACCTTAACGATCTCAGATACAAGAGTCTTGTATGCATCACCGATACGTGAATCTGTAGGAGATACGATTGCAGATGCTGAACTTGTGTAAGTTGCGATAGACTCTGCGAATGGAGAAGCTCCATCAACAGGTGTAACCTCAACAGCTGCCTGTGAAACGGCACCAGTTGACTCCCAATATCTCTGAACACCAGCCTGGCATGTATGAGCCATTACGAACTTAACTGCTGCATCTCTCTTGTCTGGATCATCCCAAGCTTTCTTTGTGATGTAGAATCCAGAAGAAATACCACCTACGATTGTGTTAGCTTCAGCCTTCTGATCCGGAACACCTGGGAATGCGATAACTACAGTGTTGTCTGTATCCTCGATGTTACCAGCATACCAAGAACCGTCAAGCTGCATAGCTGCCTTCTTGTCACGGAATAACTGTCCTGTGTAAGCATCATCAACTGTATCTGTATCCTCTGGGAATGCACCCATATCTCTTAATGTCTTGAACATCTCGATACCCTTAGTCCATCCTTCTGGAGCTGTTGTAGGAACTGATGTATACTCATCAACACCTGCAGAGTAGAGCATTAAGAACTCGATCCAGTAGTGAGGTACGTTATTTAAAGAACAAGCGATAGGAATGATTCCGTTCTCCTTGAATGTCTTGATTGCTGTCTCCATTGAAGCCCAGTCTGTAGGAAGCTCAAGGTTGTACTTATCAAAGAGATCCTTGTTGCAGTATAAGCCTTCCCAGTATCCTGTTGTAGGAACTGCACGCTCAACACCGTCTGTGTTAGCTGCTGCAGAAAGTGCAGAATCAAGTGTATCCTTAGCGTAATCCGGATACTCAGCACGGATATCGTCAATAGATACTAATTTATCTGTAGCAACAATGCTATCAGCAGTAGCGTCTGTGAAGAACTGGATTACGTCTGGCTCGTTACCTACAGAGAAGTCTGCGTTAACCTGAGCTTTCCACTCCTCATCAGATGTCTGTGAGTTATCCTCGATTGTAATGTAATCATACTGATCCATTACTTCCTGGTTGATTGCATCATATGTCTCCTTGTTAGGATCTGTTCCACCAAACATTGATACAGTCTTAAGTGTTACAGGATTCTTAGCTTCATCAGCGTCTCCACCGTTGTTGTCTGAAGTCTGTGTTCCTGAGTTGTTACCCTTGTTGTTATCATTGCTATTGCTGCCGCATCCTGCGAACATTGTAGCTGTCATAGCACCAACTAAAAGCATTGATAATACTTTCTTTTTCATAGTTTCATATCCTCCTTTTATTATGTAAATGTTTATCATTTACTATACTTGTATTATACGAGCATAACACATAAAAGGCATTAGTCTGAGTTGACATTATTTGTTAAATCTTGCCATGTTCGTAAACTAGTTCAATTCTTCGCTTCGTTCATTTAACGATGAAGTGATCCATTCTGCCAGATATGGCACCGTAATCGTTGAAATTGTCTCACAATTTTCTCCCTGTACGATTGTCAGACCATATTCTTCTCCATATACCAGCTTCACTCGACGGTTTACATTCTGGATACCGATCGAGGTATGTCTGCCCGGCACCTTTGGAATCTGGCTCTCATCGCCCTCTAAGATTGCATGGATTCTTGCCAGATCCTTCTCCGTCATCTTTTTGCCGGTGTTGCGCACCTGTAGATAAACTTTCGTCTCATCATGAAAGATCTTCAGATGGATCGTTCCGTTCTTCACCGACTCAACACCGTGGATGATCGCATTCTCGACGATCGGCTGCAGGATCAGCGGTGGTACATTAATATATAGAAGATTGTCATCAATCTCTTTATCGATCTGTAATCTCTGTCCAAAACGCATCGACATAATATAGAAGTAAGCATCGATGCACTGCAGTTCCTCCGCCAGATGGATTTCCTTAACGTTGGCACGGTTCATGCGGTAATCCAGCACTGTGGAAAGCGATTCGATCATCTTCGAAACAACCACGTCACCGGACATACGTGCCTGCCAGTTCATCATTTCCAGAGTATTATTCAGGAAATGAGGATTGATCTGCGCCTGCAAAGCCTGAATCTGTGCATCTTTACGTGCAAGTTTTTCATCATATGCATATTCAAACAGTGATTTTACCTGTGAGGACATACTGTCAAAGCTTTCTTTCAGATGCTGGAATTCCTGATTTGGCATCTCACCTTCCACGACAACCCCCATCTCGCCCGCTTCCATCTTCTTCGATGCAGCAAGCATCTTGCGGATCGGGATCTGAATATGATTGCGTAAGAAGAGCACCGCATAAGCAAAAAGTGGAATAAACAGGATCAACATCACAAGTACGATCGCATAAAATTCATACAGACTCGAATACAATTCCCGTTTCTGGGCAAACAGAATGACTCCGATATGATAATTGTCCAGCTTTTTCTGGTACAGATATCCGTTATAAGCACCGTTCTCATCCCGGATCAGTTTCTGGTTACTCGTTCCATCATACTCATCCAGAAGTTCTTCCAGCATAGTATTCTGTTTGGTGTCATCCGGATTCGTAAAATCAATGATCGAATTGTTGTCATTAAAACATACAACCATATTGCTTCGCACGCTCAGCGGCACATCGCGAAATATCTTATTTCGGTTCAGCTCAACGACAAGCGTACCAAAGCACCGATAATCGACCGTTGTGTAGAGACTTCGCACAATAAAAATTCTGCCGTCCACGACACGTATATTAGTATAGGAAGAGTTCGACAAAATAATATCCTGCAATTCCGGCTGAATATCCGAAACATAATGCGCATACGAGGTACCCACCCTCGAAGAATAGCATGCAGGATTGTTTGATCCCTCCCGGTAAAAAGCATAAAGATTAAACCGGTCGCTCAAGTTAAACTTTCCTTTCAGACTCCGGTTGATCTTCACAAGATAATCCGTCTTCGAATACTCGCCGGCCTTGAATTTCCGCCACGCATCCTCCCATGTCTGCTCATAGGACGGACGCTGACAGAACGAGATTGCATCATCAATACGAATGGATGCAAACGAAGCCGCACTCTCAAGCTCGTCCTCCATGATTCCCTCTGCCTTCTCTACAATACCATCACGATATGAAATCGTCGTAAATGCAAAAAACACAGCGATCGGAACGCCCCAGCACAGGATCATAAACACAAGAAGTTTGCTTTTTAATGAATTGGTCCTCTTAAAAACTCTGATTTTCTTCTCTTTTTTATCCATATTCCCTACCATCTTTCCGTTTTCTGCTACTGCCCCTATTATATCGAATTTACATAAAAAAAGCTACCCGACACTCCAAAGGGAGGAGGTAAGAATGTCAGATAGCTTCTTTTTCAATTAAATTATTTCAGATCTAAGAATTTCTCATAGATCTCGCAGATATCGGCTGCATCTTTTGCATCCGGCATCTCGCAGAAGATACGAAGTAATGGCTCTGTACCTGAGAAACGGGCGATGACCCAACCGCCGTTCTTGAAGTATACCTTACTTCCATCCAGATAAGAAATGTGATCGATTTCAAATGGAAGTTCCGGAAACAGCTTATCCTCCATAAGAGTCTTCTGCATAGCCATCTTCTTCTCCATTGTGAATTTATAATCACGCTCTTCCATGTGGATCTCTCCACACTCTTCGTGGATATCTTTCATAATCTCGGAAAGTTTCTTGCCGGTTACAGCGATCATCTCAACGAGAAGTGCTGCTGCATAGACACCATCCTTACCATTGATATGGCCGTGTACGGTAAGTCCTCCGGAAGATTCTCCTCCGATGATTGCACCGGTCTCTGTCATCTTTGCTGAGATATATTTGAATCCTACCGGTACCTCGTAGCATATCTCGCCAAACTTGGCAGCTACTTTATCAAGCATATGTGTGGTTGCGATGTTACGAACAACCGGTCCATGCCATCCTTTAAACTTAACCAGATAATAATATAACAGAACAAGGATATCATTCGGATGAAGGAAATTACCCTTGTCATCGATAACTCCGATACGGTCTGCATCACCATCAGTTGCAATACCGATATCATAGCCTTTCTCAACTACGAAGTTCTGTAATGCATGTAATGTAGCTGCGGAAGGTGCCGGAAGCTTTCCTCCGAACAATGTATCATGGCGCTCATGAATGGTAGAAACCTCACAACGTGCGGTAAGAAGGATTGTCTTGATGGATGTCTCACTTACACCGTACATTGGGTCAACCGCAACCTTAAGCCCTGCATCGCGGATTGCTTTCATGTTCACGGAATCAATGATGTTATCAAGGTACTCATTAAGTGGGTAGATCTCCTCGATATATCCGGAAACCTTACCATCTTCATAGGAAACTTCTTTTACGTCTTCAGACTTGATATCCGAAATGTAATCCTCGATATCCTTTGTCTGAATCTCATCTGCATCACGTCCGCCTGCGGTAAATACTTTGATACCGTTGTAGATTGCCGGGTTGTGGCTTGCTGTGATCATCATTCCGTATGGAAGATCATGTTTCATAACATAGAACATAACAAGCGGTGTCGGTGAGGACTTGTTGATCAGAGAAGCCTTAATGTGGTTTGCTGCAAATACCTGTGCAGACCACTGCATTGCTTCCTTGGAAAGGAATCTACGGTCATATCCCATAACGATTCCCTGCTCGGCTACGCCTTCGCTCTTCATCTTATTTACAAGGCCCTGTGCCAAAAGCTGAATGTTGGCTTTTGTAAAATCATCTCCTATGACTGCTCTCCAGCCACCGGTTCCGAATTTAATCATAACTGATTATCTCCTTTCATTCGTATGGGGCAGTACCGAAGTACTAACCCATAACAACCTTAACTTTGTGCTGTGTTCCTGCTGCCTGTACCGGGATGCTGTCAACCTTGGCATCATCCAGATATACTTCCTTAACGCCCTTCATAACGCCGTCCGGATTTACAACCTCAATGTCGAACTCGGCACCTCTCCACTTACGAACTGCTGAGAATTCCTTCCAGTCAGCCGGGATACACGGATCAATGTGCAGTTCATCAAAATCAGGACGAATTCCGAGCATATATCTTGTTGCTGAGAAGTAAGCCCATCCGCCACTCCCTGTCATGAACGGGTGGCGCGCACGTCCGAATGCGGTGTGATCCTTACCCATAATGAACTGGCAGTATGAATACGGCTCAGACTCACGAATCTCAATCTTGTCATTCTGATAGTAAGGGCATAGTGCGTTGTAGAACTTCATCGCACGATCACCTCTGCCAAGTACACACTCAGCAGCCCATGCCCATGGGTTTGGATGAGAGAAGATGGATCCATTCTCTTTCACGCCCGGATATACACGGGTTACAAATCCGATATCATCATCCGGTACTGTATAAGACGGTGCATTCAGCATAATTCCGTACTCGGTAAACAGATACTTGTCAACGGAATCCATAGCTTTCTTACCCTTCTCAGGATCGGCAGCACCGGAAAGAACTGCCCATGCGTTGGACTCAAGATGTACCTTACCCTCTTTGTCCTCGGATGTACCGATCTTCTTACCGTTCTTCGTTACGCCACGGATGAACCATTCCTTATCCCATAACTCTTCGTTACATACTTTATATACTTTGTCGCGCATTGCGGAATATTTCTTAACGTCCTCATCGCGTCCGAGATATTCAGCCAATTCAAGGAAGTTGCTGATTGCCCAGTAATGAAGGAAGGATACCAGTGCACTCTCTCCTCCACCAAGGTTCAGGCAGTCGTTCCAGTCAGCACGAAGTCCCTTACAGATACCGGTTGCACCAACCTGCTCTGCGGAGAAATCAAGAATGTGCATCATGTGCTCGTATACAGTGCCTTCACCGCCGTCTGCATATGTAACAACTTCATCTGCGAAATCATATTCGCCGGTCTCCTTAATGTACTCGATGATGGATGGAACAAGCCACAGTGCATCATCAGAACATGCATCCTCGATACCATGAACAATATCTGCCCTGTTTACTGACGGAATAACCGTCGGAGACTTAAACGGCTTCTTCTTCGGCTTACCGTCATCCGGCTCGAACCATTCCGGCTGGAACAGATGTAATCCGTATCCCATTGTGGTAAGTCCACGGAGCAGCTCAACGATTCTCTGCTTACACTTCTCCGGGTTGGAATGCGGAATCGTCATGGAATCCTGTGCGGTATCACGATATCCGAGGCCAACACGTCCACCGACCTCGATGAAGGATGCAAATCTTGAGAACATTACGTTAACTTCCGACTGATACAGATTCCATGTATTGATCAGAGTGTTCATTCCTTCGTTCGGAGTCTTGATCTGTAATCTTGAGAATTTCTCGTTCCAATATGCTGCAAGTTCATCGTAAACAGCATCAACATTCTTCATATCGGAGTATTTCTCGCGGATCTTTCTTCCCTCTGCACGGTTGCCTTCACCAAGCATAAATACAACACGGATTTCTTCGCCGGGAGCAAGAACGATATCTTTCTGCAAGCTTCCGCAGTGGTTATTGCCAAGCTCGTGAGAGCCGCTGCATTTGCCGGTCTCAACAGCGATCGGGTTATCCTCTGTACGGTAAGATCCAAGGAACTTGTCACGCAGACAGTCATATCCGTCCGGTGTAAAGTTCGAAGTAAAGTACTGGAAACCGAACTCTTCGTAGAATAAGTCGTGCTCGATGATTCCGTCCTCGTAAGAAGAACCTGCGCAATATAAACTCATCTGGAAGTTCTGGTTATCGATCATAATATGATGGAATGAGAATTCACAGTATGAGAACAGTGATAATCTGCGTTCCTTGTCTGTCGTGTTCTTCAGGCGTACATCCCATAACTCAACCGGGTCATTCATTGGAACAACCAATGTCTGGCTTGCCTGGATTCCCTTGTAATCACACTCGTATACAGAGTAGCTCATTCCGTGACGGCATGTGTACTTTGCCTGATCAAGAGGCTTTCCTACCGGCTGCCATGAAACGCTCCAGTAATCGCCATCCTCATTGTCTCTGATGTAAACATAGTGTCCCGGGCGATCCATCGGAACGGAATTACCACGGAAACGTGTAATTCTGTGATACTCCGGTGTCTGGTAGAACATGTAGCCGCCGGCTGTATGGTTGACAACCACGCACATATCCTTCACACCGAGGTAGTTTGTCCATGAGACCGGTATATCTACACGGTCAATGACATATTCTCTTTTTTCATTATCAAAATATCCGTATTGCATAAAAAATACCCCTTGTCCTTTACTAAATTTATTCTAAATCCATTATAGTAAGAAGCGAAAAAAATTGGTATTGCAGAGCATGGCAATATTTGTTTGAAATTGTTACATATTACACATCCGTAGAAATTCTGCTAATCAATTATCGGTATTATGCCAAAAACAAAACAATATAAGAGGAATGTATAAGGAAAGAAAAAGAGATGCTCCGAATCCCGGAACATCTCTTTTGTTATATCAAAAACGCATTTCAGTTATGATTGCCCAGCTGCCAGAAGGCGACCGCGCTGGCAGCTGCAACATTTAAGGAATCCACGCCGTGGGACATCGGAATCTTTACCGTGTAGTCGCAGTCCGCGATTGTCTCAGTTGCAAGTCCGTCCCTTCCGTGCCAAGCAGAATCGCAAGTTTTTCCTCGCTCATCAGTTGTGGATCATCGATTCCGACCGAATCATCTTTCAGCGCGAACGCAGCCGTCTTAAAGCCCATCTCCCGCAACATATTCATGCCATCCTTCGGCCACGCAGTATGTTTATCCACATAAGTCCACGGAATCTGGAAAACAGTCCCCATACTGACACGGATCGCGCGTCGATAAAGCGGATCACTGCATGCCGGTGTCAGGATTACCGCATCCATGCCGAGTGCCGCCGCCGACCGGAAGATTGCACCGACATTGGTCGGATTGACCACATCCTCAAGGATCGCAATACGGGTTGCCTTTTCGCAGATCTGCCGCACGCTGCAAAGTGTCGGACGCCGCATCGCACAGAGCATACCGCGCGTCAGCGGAAAGCCGGTCAGTTCCTTTAGCACATCAAATTCCGCCGTATAGACCGGAATATCGCCGCAACGGGCGAGCACGTCTTTGCCTTCTCCCTCAATATGCCGTTCCTCCATCAGAATCGAGATTGGCTCACAACCGCTGTCCAAAGCCCGCTCGATCACCTTTGGACTTTCAGCGATAAAGATGCCCTCCTCGGGTTTTGCACGGTTTAAAAGTACAACCTCCTTGATTCTTGCGTAGACGTCCAGTTCCGGAGCATTGAAATCTGTGATTCTGATCTGATTTATCATTCTATCTGTTCTCCCTCAGGTTTGATGTGTCCCATTATAGCATAAAAAAGACAGGGTGCATACGCACCCCGCCTGAGTCCTTTTCATTATTCCATTTAACAACTTATTTCAAACTAACCCTTGTATTCCCCGTTTTTATGTCTCTTGAAGAAATCCTTCGTCTCCTTTGCAACAACACCGCTTAATGCAAATAATGCGATCATATTCGGGATTGCCATCAATCCGTTGAAGATATCGGCGATCGTCCATACAGCACTAACCGTCATGTATGGTCCGATAAATACAGCAAGAATGTAGATCCAGCGATAGATCTTCACGTGCTTCATATTACCGCCGCTTAAATATTCAAGACAGCGCTCACTGTAATAATCCCATCCGAGAATCGTCGTAAATGCGAAGAATACAAGACAAATCATCAGAACGAACGATGATACAACAGGCGGGAACGGGAGTCCCTGCTGAAACGCATAGGTTGTCACACCGACGCCTTCAATTCCCTCTACCTGCCATGCACCGGTCAAAACGATAGACAGACCGGTCAGTGTACAGATGATGATCGTATCGATAAAGGTTCCGGTCATGCTGACAAGACCCTGACGAACAGGCTCCTTTGTCTGAGCTGCTGCTGCTGCGATCGGTGCACTACCGATACCGGCTTCGTTGGAGAAAATACCACGGGCAATACCTTTCTGCATTGCTACAAGCATGCTTCCGACAACACCACCGGTGATCGCCTTAGGATTAAATGCAGCTTCTACGATCGTAACAATAGCTGCCGGTACTTCCTGAATGTTAAAGATGATCAACAGGACTGCAAACACAAAATAAATGATTGCCATAAACGGTACGATAACCTGACTGACACTTGCAATACGCTTCACTCCGCCGATCAATACGGCTGCAACACAGAAGGCAAGGATCAGCGAAGCAATCACAACCGACCATGAATACTCTCCAAGGAACGGAAGAATCTTTACGGTATGCGCATTGTTCGGATCAAAGAAA
Organism: uncultured Agathobacter sp.; assembly: GCA_934358675.1. Lineage (GTDB taxonomy): Bacteria > Bacillota > Clostridia > Lachnospirales > Lachnospiraceae > Roseburia. The sequence continues at coordinate 26,586 of CAKRKX010000008.1, forward strand.
TTGTTGATCGCGCTGGCGATACCATTTACCTGTGAGAAAGTTCCGATTCCAAATAAACCTACACATACGCCAAAGAATGCAAAAAGCTTGGCAAGCCACTTCCACTTGCTTCCCATACCCTGCTCAATATAATAGAATGGTCCACCGAGACTGTGTCCGTCCTTGGCTACGACACGATACTTGACTGCCAGAAGTCCCTCGGAATACTTGGTTGCCATACCAAGAAAAGCTGCCACGATCATCCAGAATAACGCACCCGGGCCACCGGCACATACAGCGGTCGCTACTCCGACGATATTACCGGTACCGATGGTTGCGCTCAATGCCGTACATAACGCACCGAAGCTTGAGATCTCGCCTTCTCCGCCTTCCTCATTCTTCACCATCCACTTTAATGCAAGCGGAAGCTTACGGATCTGTAACAGTCCCAAACGAACCGTCAAAAGCAGACCTCCCGACAAAATCAGCACCATCAGCGGCACACCCCAGACAAAATTGTCCACTGCACCTAAAAAATTGTTGATTGCACTCCACATTGTTCTAATCCTACCTCTCTTTTCAGATTGTAAATTGTCAGCATTTCTAAACTCCCGGATAAAATAAGATACGAAATAGAACTCCAGATTATGAACAAAATAGAGTGGATAACCGGTATCCACTAAGATATCTCCGTGCATATCGCACGAAAATGAAGATATTGATAGGTATTAAGATATCTTCTCTGTCCTGTTGCCTGAGAGATTCATACGTCTTACGTATGTTGCACCTTCGGCCCCCGCTTTTTACAGGTGTCTCCAGAGAGTCGATCCATTTACAGTTGCACCGGTAATGACCGGCACCTGAGAGTTTTACTCCTTCGGTAGACTTGCGTCGTTTTCCTGCAAACTTCATCTCGAAATTGCTCTATGTTTTATATACTAGCGTGTAAAAATGAATCCGTCAACCGTTTTCTTTCACACTTTACCAAAGCAATGTATTATTAATTCTTATATAACTTATAAACCATATACAGCGCATTCTAAACGCTTACTGCAAATGCGCATTTTCCGCACCGATGCATCTCTTACGCACATACAGATAGCAGATCACCTGCATCACGATCGTAATGATCCATGAACCCGGATACGAAATAAACAGGAAGAACAGTGAACGGTTATGCGGGAAAAAGCCATAGATCCACAAAATTCTCGTTCCTACCGTTCCGATCACGGACAGTACCATCGGCACCGCCGAATACCCCATACCTCGAAGTGATCCCGGAAACAGATCCATGATTCCGCACAGGAAATAAGGAACCGTCGTGATGGAAAGGATTTCCATACCACAGGCGATCACATCGGCTTCGGTCGTGTAGATGCGCAGAATCTGCGGTCCGAACAGATAGGCACCCCCTCCAAGCACACCTGCCACAACGACCGTTAACCCAAGGCAATCCAAAAGTACGCGATCCATTCTCTTATACTTTCCGACTCCGTAATTCTGGCTCGTAAAGCTCATGCAGGCCTGTGTTACCGCATTCACCGATACATACAGAAATCCGAGCAGATTATTGGCCGCCGTATATCCTGCCATCGCAGTCGCTCCAAATGAATTGACGGATGATTGCAGCAAAACATTGGAAAAATTAATCACCGTACTCTGAATTCCCGCCGGAATACCAACCTGAAAAATCAACTTTACATAATCCCCTTTGATCGCAAGCCGGTCAAAATGCAGCTGATAACTGCTTTGTGTCTTACACAGGCAGCGGAGTACCAGCACACACGATATCAGCTGCGACATAACCGTTCCGATCGCAACACCAGCAACGCCAAGCTGAAATACGATTACAAGGATCATGTTCAGCACTGCATTGGTCGCACCGGAGATGATCAGAAAGATCAGCGGGCGCTTCGTATCCCCGACCGCGCGCAGAATTGCCGCACCGTAGTTATACAGCATAAAGAAAGGCATTCCCATAAAATAAATGCGCATATAAAGCGTCGACAGATCAATGACATTGTCTGGCGTCCCCATCAGCTGCAGGGCACCTTTGGCAAAGATCAACCCGATAACCGCCATCAGTACACCGCTGATGAGCGCAAGCGTGATTGCTGTATGTACGGTATCGGACATCTCCTTATCGCGTCCCGCCGCATAAAAACGCGCTGCAAGCACATTGGCACCGAGCGAGATTCCGATAAAAAGATTCGTGAACACAGCGATCAGTGCAGTCGTCGATCCAACTGCCGCAAGTGCTTCCTCCCCACTGAAATGCCCGACCACGACAAGATCCACCGCATTGAACATCAGCTGCAGGATTCCTGACAACATGAGTGGCAGTGCAAAGGAAATCAATTTGTCCATAATGGAGCCATTGCACATATCAATTTCGTATTTGTTTTTCTTCAACGCTCACACTTCCATTCTAACTTCAAAATTTGTGGGAACCATCGTTCTTCTCCCACATCACACACAATGATACATAAGCAGAGCGCCCTGTCGGGCGCTCCGGGTGATTGCATCTTACATATGATAAAAATGATACTTTGTTTCCGAATGATACTCTGTATTTGCAGGTACGACCGGAGACGGGAAATTCTTTTCATTTACCGCATTCGGATAGAACTGCGACTCAAGGCAGAAGCCATGGCGGTCACCATACGTTGCTCCTCCCTTGCCCGGCTGTGTACCGATAAAATTACCTGCATAAAACTGAACACCGCAGCAATCTGTATACGCATCCAATGCAATACCGCTTGCAGCACACTCGGCTTTCGCCATCTGACGCATGGTTCCCGGCTGATCGGACAATACATAATTATGATCGTATCCACCGGTATATTTCAACTGATCAAAATCCTCCCGAATATCCTGACCGATCGGTTTCATCGTTGTAAAATCCATAGGCGTTCCTGCTACCGGTACAATCTCTCCGGTCGGAATCGCATGGGAATCCACAACCGGTGTATAGGCATCCGCCATAATCTGTAACTTCTGATCCTCCATCACACCGCTGTCATGTCCTGCAAGATTAAAATAGCTATGGTTTGTAAAATTCATAACCGTATCGGCATCCGCTTTTGCATCGTATGCGATATGGATCGTGTCCTCATCGTCCAATGTATAGGTTACGGTAATATGCATATTTCCAGGAAATCCCTGTTCCTCCTGCGGACTGTAATGGTAGAAGGAAACAAAATTGTCACCGCTCTCTTTCACTTCCCACATCAGATGGTTAAATCCGTTGCTTCCACTGTGAAGGCTGTTCTTACCTTCATTTGCCTCAATGATCCATTCTTTACCGCCAATCGTTACACGGGCATCTTTGATCCGGTTTCCGTTACGTCCGATCGTTGCCCCGAAGCAGCTTGTCCCTTTCTCGTATGCACCCGCATCATCATAACCGAGCACCATATCACGCATTTTTCCCTCTTTATCTGCATAGAGAACCGATACAAGAGTTGCCCCAAAGTCTGTCACTTTCACTACTGTATGATTTTTATTCTCCAATGTATAGAGAGTTGCTTTAACACCACCCGCCGTTGTTCCAAAAGATTCTGTTTTCATAAGTTTACCCCCTGAACGAAATTTAGACTTGGAACGCATCGAAACATTCCAAGTCTATTCTATACCAAAAATCCGGTTTCTTCCATCTTTATTTACGAATATCTTTATTTTTCGTTTTATCTTTTACCATAGAGAAAAGTCAATTTTCAAAAAGAACACTCCCGCCTACAGTGGATCGACCGAGCAGCCGATTCCAAGACCATCCGGTCCGATATGGCAGGACAGTCCACATGACAATTCATCACATCGGACCTCCATTCCCGGGAAATTCTCCTTGATCTGGTTTACCCATTCTTCCGTCACTTCCGCGACACAGCTTGATGCCGCCAAAAGATGAATTTTACCCGCGTCATACGCTTTCTTAAAGGTTGTCTCAAATTCCGTTTTCATCGCATCGATCATCGCCTTACGCGCATTCTTCATACCTCGACACTTCTGATAGACATCCAGTGTTCCGGTTGTAAACTTCATCACAGGCTTAATGTTCAGCACATTTGCGATGGTTGCCACACCAGCCTTAATCCGTCCGCCCTTCTTCAGATATTCAAGCGTGCTTAAGCCGACGTAAATGATCATCTGCTCCTTTGTTTCCTCAAGCCGCTGCCTGATCTGCTCCGCGGTATATCCTGCCCTGATCATCTTTATCGCATCAAGAACCGATTGATGAAGCGGAGTCGAACAACGGCCATTGTCCACAACAAATACTCTGTCGTCATACGGCTCGTCCTTCGCCAAAGCCTGTGCTGTCATGCACGATCCGCTGAGTCCACTGCTGATCGGAATGTAGACGATCTCATCATATTCTTTTAACATCGTATCCCACATCTCCATCACATCCTGCGGCGACGGCTGCGAAGTTGCCACATCAATACCTTCCCGAAGCTTCCCGTAAAACTCGCTTCTTGTCATACTCACACCTTCAAGGTGAAGGTCTCCATTCACAAGAAAAGGCATCGGAAGCACATAAATATGATTTTCCTGCGCCTCCTTCTCCAAAATACCACTGTGGCTGTCTGTCATAATTCCTATCTTACTCAAAATACTGTCTCCTTACTCATTACATCTGTCAGCATTCCATTATCAAACTACACTTATTTTATCCCAAAAGTGAAAAAATACTGCTTTTTTATAAACAAGGCAGGCAATCAGATGATTGCCTGCTGGTAAGCTTCTGCATGTTCTGTTTTATTATAGTTGCTTTCTGCAAGTTAAGCAACCATAACTTTTTTGAAAAACATTGCTATAACATTTTCGTCAACGCAATCTTTTCGTAATGCATCAAATCAGGTGTAACGCTTTCATACTGTGATAGATACCATCCTCGTCAATCGCAGATGTGACCATATCCGCTTTCTGTTTCAGACTTTCATCCGCATTGCCCATCGCAACGCCGATTCCCGCAAACTCCAGCATCTCATAATCATTCGGACCGTCACCGTACGCAACCGAATCTGCAACCTCCGCTCCGATGTAATCCAACAGACGCTTCATTCCGTGCGCCTTTGTGATACCCTCAGATGTGACTTCTCCGTTCTGCGCTTCTTCTTTGTCAAAACTGCTGCCCGTTACCTCATAATCCGGCAACATCTGCTGCATCTGCTCTAGAGAAAACGGAGAATCCATATACATCGCTTTATCCACATCCGGTGTATTTTTTATCTCTTCCCTCGAAAAAGCAATCGAATCAAACTGCTTTAGTGGAAGCCCAAAATCCGCAAAACGTTTCTCCCACTTACGGTCAATGATAGCTTTCTGCTCGTCCAGCACATAGATCCTGCCGGAGCATTGCAGATGAAAAAGCACTTGATTTTCCGTCGCAAACGCAACAAATTTTTCGATGGTTTCCGGTTTCCATGTCTCGTGGCAGACCACCTTGCCCTCATACTCCACATAGCCGCCGGATGCACAGACATAGCCGTCAAACGGCAGCGCCTCAATACCTGCCGACACTCCCGCCCGGCTTCTGCCGGTACAGATGATCAGCTTATGTCCGTTTGCCTTTGCCGCATACAGAGCCTGCTTCGCAGACTCCGGAATGATACCGCCGAACATCATAAGTGTTCCATCAATGTCAAAAAACAATATTTTACTTCGCATGATATTCCAGATCTTCTCCGTTGGTTTTAATTACATTTTGATACCAGTAAAAAGAATCCTTCTTGGAGCGCGCAAGTGTTCCTGTGCCGTCATCATACTTATCCACATAGATAAATCCGTAACGTTTCGCCATCTCTCCGGTTGACGCGCTCACCAGATCAATGCAGCCCCACGGTGTATAACCGATGAGATCCACACCGTCTGCCACCGCCTCTTTCATCTGTTCAATATGCTTTTTCAGATAATCGATGCGGTATCCGTCATGCACGCTTCCGTCCGCTTCCTTTACATCCTTTGCGCCTAAGCCGTTCTCGACCACCATAATCGGGATCTGATAACGGTCATAGATTGCATTTAAGGAATAGCGAAGTCCCTTCGGATCGATCTGCCAGCCCCAGTCACTTGCTTCCAAATATGGATTCTTTAATCCGACAACGATATTGCCCTCAACTGTCTTGGCATTACCGGTCGCATTACCGATACAATTACTCATATAATAACTTAAGGTGTAGAAATCGACAACACCTTCTTTTAAAAGTTCGTCATCTCCCGCTTCCTGTTGAATCGTAATACCCAACTCCTCAAAAAAGCGATCGGCATACGCCGGATATGCACCTCTTACCTGCACATCGGAACAGAACCAGTTGACCATACGCATCTTCTGCTGTGCCTCTAAAATGTCGTCCGGATGACAGGTACTCGGATACATGGTAATAAAGCAGATCATATTGCCCATCCGAAACTGCGGATATTTCTCATGTGCCAGCTTAACCACTTTGGCACTTGCCACAAACTGATGATGCAATGCCTGAAAACGAACCTGCGGATCATCCTTGACGCCCATCATCGGTCCGAAATAATCCTTGATCACGCCGAGCGAAAGTGTCGCTCCCATCACCATGGTTCCGGAATTAATCTCGTTAAATGTAAGCCAGTATTTTACCTTATCTTTATAACGCTCAAAGATTGCCTCACAATAACGCACATAGAAATCCACGCACTCGCGGCTTGCCCAGCCATTGTATTTTTCAACCAGAGCATACGGCATTTCATAGTGTGAGATCGTCACAAGCGGTTCGATTCCATACTTGCGGCACTCGTCAAATACCGCGTCATAGAATGCAAGACCTTTTTCATTCGGTTTTTCTTCCATCCCGGTCGGGAAGATTCTCGTCCATGCGATCGACAAACGGAAGGTCTTAAATCCCATCTCGGCAAATAAAGCGATATCTTCCTTATAATGATGATAAAAATCCGTTGCCTCATGACTTGGATATAACGTATCTTCCTCAAATCCGTTTGTCACGCGCTTCGGAACCGTGTGTGTTCCGTTCGTGCAAAGATCCGGGATGGACACGCCCTTGCCGTCTACATCCCATGCACCTTCATACTGATTCGCAGCGGTCGCGCCGCCCCATAAAAAATCTTTACGAAAAGTCTTCATATTTGTCCTCACTTTCTACCATACTACCGATAAGAAAACAGCTTTATCTTTAATAAATGAACACCTTCAAATGCCATCGTTGTGATCTCATCTCCGTTCAATCTGCATTCCGGCACAAACGCATTTTCCACGAAATGTCCCTCTTCCACACTTAAGAAATCCGTGTACGGCAGCATATTCCTTGTCGATTTCATCGCGATCGCACAATCTTTTACAATCACATAGAAGCTGTTCGCATCCGTCTCCAAAACAAGGCAGGCTCCGCTTTTTGTCGAAAGAAATCTCGATTCATATGCAATCTTAAAATCATAAGCTTCAAACGAAAGTGTTTCCTCATTTCCATTCTCACTGATGGATGCCTGAAGTCTCGTACTTCCGTACTCAGCGCCAAGAAGCGGCATCAATCCAATGAGATGTTGATTGATCCGCGCATACTCCTGCGCATTCTGAGGTGTTTTTAACAATTCATCACTCGTATCCATTCCAAAAAGCATGCCCTGCATCATGGTAAACGGCTGCCCGATATCCTCAAATCCAAACGGCGAGTAACACATGCCATGATAATGACCGATCACATACAATTCCCGGATCCCCGCATAGGAATGCGTAGCACATTCCGCAATATAAAGCGGATTTCCGTCCTTCACATACTGATCACAGGTCGAAAGGAATGCCGGAATATAAATATCCGGTCCATAAACATCAATGGACGGTGCTGCGTATTTCCATACCGGCATAAGCTTTGCAACCGGTCCGCCGGTCGGATATTTACCGGGTACCTGCCCCTTGTCCAGCCAGCAATTGACCGACAGCGGAATATCATACTTTGCTTTTCCCGCATGTGCGACCAGCTCCACAAAACAAGCCGTATAATAGGCCTGAAAAATTTCATCCGCCATCTCATGAAAAACTTCCGCCCAGTTCATGCCGGCATGCAGCTGATCCGCGATCGTCATCGCCTGTTTGATTTCCGGCGTCATATCATCATAATTTTCTTTGATATAATAAAGAAAATCATCCGGCACCGCCTCTTGGAAAAGCTGCTCTGCACGCACTCCATGCTCTCTTGCTCCGCCTAACAGACCGGTCTCGTTTTCCACCTGCATGGTCACAACCGTATGCTCCTTTGCATCCACAAAACCGATATGTTCCATCAGCTTTGCAAACGCTTTCGCATCCGCCCGATTCGTTTCCCCGCAAAAAGCGGAGAGCGTCGTATACGCCAGACCATGCACATTTTCGAGGATCTTAAAGTTTACCCCGGGTTCAAGCTGCGCTCTCTCAAATCGTTTCAGATCGCATTTTACCCATTCGGGCGCATAATAGCACTGCGCATTTTTCCATGCTCCAAACCACAGAAAACCAATCTTCTTTTTATGTTCTCTCGCCTGCCTGATCAGATCATCCACAAGCGTAAAATCAAAGCGATCTTCCTCCGGTTCGATCAGTTCCCAGTAAACCGGAAGCAATACCGTATTCAGGTACAGTTCATCTGCACGTTTCCACACGGACTGCATAAATTCCGCACTGGATGCACTGGAATTATGCACCTCTCCGGCGATCATAATAAATGGCTTTTCATCCACCATCAGTACTTTCTGTCCATTTTGAATTGCAATATATGGTGCTCTCAATGCAGTCATTCCTCCTTTGTGCAAAGCGCTTCAAAAACCCCTTATACTACCAAGACTATCGGATACGGAAACTGTCCATATCGCAGGCTCCCTCACCGACAAACACAAAGTATAAACCACAGACGCCTTTGGTCTCTGCCAGTTTTGCCTCTGCGACAGTCCATGTTTCGGACGGTGCCACATCAATTTTTGCCACGAGTGTTCTTCTTTCCTCTTCAAGGTATACCAGTATCTGTCCCTTAAAGTTTCCTCTGCATATTACAGCAACCGTTTTCTCATCCCCCGCAAAATCCAGATACTTGAATCCACAAGCAGCCCCATCCTGCAAATTGTGAACGTAAGAATTCTGCGTGGAAGCAACCTGATCTCTTCCCTCCAGAGCGATATACGGATGCGGCTCGCACCACTTTACCGAACTGGAATAGTGAAGAATTCCTTCTTTGCTTCTTAAGTAACATGCCAGATGCGCGGAGTATTCTCCCTTTGCATCCCAAGGCTTTCCCGACATTCCGCTGCTGGTGATCTCCACCTGCGGAATCGTTCCGTCCTTCTGCAAGACCACCTTTTCCGCACAGCCCTGTCGGCTATACTGCGCACCATAAGTGTGACGGTGGTAAAAAATATATAATTCATCATCCACGGCAACCAGTCCACCATGGTTATTTCCCAGATAATTGACAGCGTCAGCCTCGTCTCTTCCGTTTAATCCCACGTCTCCGTTGGAAACGATCGTTCCCTTATAGGAAAAAGGTCCCATCGGATCATCTGACACTGCATAACACAATTCATGCCCCAATTCACTCGAATAAATAAGGTAGAATTTTTCATTCAATCTACGGATACTCGACGCCTCCAAAAAGCCGTGTCCCTCGTATCCGGTTCCTTCGGTATACAATTTTCCCGGAATCGTTGGTTTCGGAATACCGCGGATCGTCAGCATATCATCCTCAAGCTGTACGACATAACCGCCTTTGTATCCCATCTCCGGAAATCCTTCTTTTCTCTTTTGAAGTGCAAAACCGTAGTAGAGATAATTGCCTTCCGGTCCGCTGTAAATACCCGGATCAAACATCAGTCCGTATCCGGCACGCTCCGTAAGAACGGTTCCGTCTTCAAATTTTACGTCTCCGTAATATTCATAATGACCGCCCGGTGTGGCGCATACCGCCACACCAAGCTTGTCCATCTTCGAGGTAAAATAATACAGATAATATCTTCCGTCTGGTCCGCAGATCACATCCGGCGCAAGCAGGAAAACTTCTTCCTTGTAATTCGGATCATCCGTTTTCTTAAAGGTCACACCCTCAAAAGTCCAGTTTGCAAGATCATCTGCCGGTGCACTCCAGCATACATAATCCCCGGTGCAATATTGCTTTCCCTGTGCCTCATCATGGGAACCGTACACATAGACACGGTCGCCAAACAGTTTCGGCTCGCCATCCGGGATAAATTCCCATCCCGGAAGATACGGATTTCTTGTCTGTCTCATATGTTTCACCTCATTTTGCTTTTTCTTATAATTATGCGTCTAACATCTTGTCGTTATATCCGAACAGGAATGTAAGGATCAAACCTCCGAAGAAGCCGATTGCCGCAACGATTGCTGCGATAATACCCATCATGGCGATGAGTGCCGGAATGGTAAGTACGCAGGTTGAGATCAAAGCGGTCTGTGTTGCACCAACGGTAGCGATCAGCATTCCGCCAATTGCATCAAGGATACATACGATAACGAACGGTCTCTTAAATTTCAATACAACACCGTAGATTGCCGGCTCTGTAACACCTGCAACCAGTGCAGAGATACCTGTGGATACGGCAGTCTGCTTCATCTGCTGATTCTTTGACTTAAAGAATACACCGAATGCACAGCCTGCAAGTGCGAAGTTTGTTGCCAGTGTGATCGCCATAACCGGATCAGCTCCGAGTGTGGCAAAGTTGTTCATTACGATCGGAACAAGTCCCCAATGCAATCCGAAGATCAGCATGATCGGATAGATTGCTCCGAAAACAAATCCTGCAACCGGTGGGCATACATCCAGTAAGAAGCTGATTCCATCAGCAATGCCTGTTGCTACAAGATTTGTAACCGGTCCGATTACTAAGAATGTAAGTAATGCGATAACTACAAGGCTGATCAGCGGAACAAAGATTCCACGGATTACCTGTGGGAAAATCTTTTTGAGAACCTTCTCAAATTTTGCCTGTACAAATACGGCAACAACGATCGGAATAACCGAACATGGGTAGCTGATCAAAGTTACCGGAATACCTAAGAAATGAACAGCCTCACCTGCACTGTACAGGGTTGAAATGTTCGGATATACAAGTGCCGCTGCGATTGCCATCGATACGAACGGGTCTGCCTTGAACTTCTTTCCTGCGGTGTATGCAATAAAGATCGGCAGGAAGTTGAACACGCCGTCTGCGATCGCATATAAAATCTGATATGTAGTTCCGTCTGTGGTCAGCCATCCGAGTGTTGTAAATACAACCAGAAAACCTTTTAACAGACCGGCTGCCATAAAGGCACCCATAAACGGTAAGAAAATTCCGGAGATCACATCGATTGCCACCGTTAAAGCACTCTTTTTCTGTCCCGGTGTTCCATCTTCTTCCACATCACCGGCAAGATTGATCTTGGTCGTCTTTCCGATCTCATCATATACATCGCCGACATCCGTTCCGATTACGACCTGATACTGTCCAGCAGCGATCATGACCTGGATCACACCCTCAACCTTCTTAAGTGCATCTACATTTACCTTGCTCTCGTCCTTTACTACGAAGCGGAGACGTGTCATACAGTGTGCAAGTGAGGCTACATTGCCTTCTCCACCGATCTCACGGATAATGTCTACCGCCATCTTGTTATAATTCTTTGCCATAAAGCAAATCCTCCCTACTAGATGTTTTATCAATTTTGTTTCAGCTTTTGAATCAATTCTCCTGCTGCATAAGGTTCGAGATTGTGCACCATCCGTTCCGTTTCTGCGATCGGATCTTAATTTTAGGACAACAAAAAAGACCCAGAACATACCTCAAGCTAATAAGCTCTATTTGATATCTCTGCGTCTTGCTGAACTAAATCATAACAAACCGATCTGCATGTGAAATTGATTTCTGCAATCACTTTAACAAAAATTTTATAATTTGTCCATGAAGCAAAATTCACAATGTTGAGGAGCAAAAATCATAACATTTTCACAATGGACATTTTGCGGACCGGTGATTAGAATAAAGCTAGATTGTTACTGTTTAGTCAGGCAAGTCGGCTTTATGATATAATTCTGTTATATTATTGAGTTGACTTGCCTTTTTTTGATTCATAAAAATTAGCAAAGGAGATAGCATTCATGCAAGTTAGTCGTGTACTTAACACAAATGCGGTACTTTCTACCGATACGGACGGAAATGAAATCGTATTCTTAGGCTGCGGGATCGGATTTAAAACACGCCCGGGTGACGAAGTGGATGAATCCAAGATTGAGAAACGCTTTACCTTAAAGGATGAAAAACAATTAAGCCGTTTTCAGGAACTGTTGGATCAGATTCCTTCCGAATACATTTTCGTGGCGGAACAGTCGATCTCATTCGCCAAACATTTCTATAACATGAAGTTGAACGAATCCATCCATATTTCGCTGGCGGATCATATTCACACTTCCATCGAGAATGCGAAACTCGGAATCCAGGTTCCGAACTCACTGCTTCTTGATATCAAGCAATATTATCCGCGCGAATATGAAGTCGGTCAGCAGACGATCTCTTTTATCGAGGACAAGTTCAACATCCGTCTCCCGGATGATGAATGCGGATTCGTTGCAATGCATTTTGTCAATGCGCAGTACGGTGCCGAGAATACCAACATTAAGAAGATCATCACCTTCGTGCGCGATGTGAACAACTTCATCCTCAAAGAACTGGATGTGGAACCGGATGAAGAATCGTTATTCTATCACCGCTATATGACACACCTGAATTTCTTTGCGCAGCGCGTTGCAGGAAATGTGCACTACGATGATGACAATGAGGTCGAACTTACCTTGTTGAAAAAGCACTATAAGAAAGAATACAAAGTAAGCTGTGATGTGGCAAATTACATCAAGAAAAACTATAACTTCAAGCCAAACAAGGATGAGATCATGTATCTGACGATCCATCTTGCACACCTTACCCAGCACAACACTTAAGATCAGGAGGGAAAAACAAATGGGATTTCTTAAAAATATTTTCTCAAATACAGCAAAAGAAGCAGCACCGACCGTTAGCATCCAGACAGATGCCAATACCGTTTACGCACCGTTTCAGGGCACCGTCATTCCATTGGAAGAGATTGGAGACGGCGTATTTTCAAGCGGTGTACTCGGTCAGGGAATCGGTATGAAGCCGGATGAAGAAACCGTATATGCGCCTTTTGATGGCAAGATCGTACAGATCGCCGAAACCAAACACGCCATCGGCATCTTAAGCAACGACAATGTGGAACTGCTCATTCATGTCGGAATGGATACCGTTGCGATGAACGGAAAAGGATTTGACATTCTTGTATCCGAAGGAGATACCGTTCGCTGCGGTCAGAAACTGATGACCTTTTCCAAGAAAGCAATCGCCGATGCCGGTTATCCGGATACGACCGCAATCGTTGTCACCAATTCCGCTGACTTCTCCTGTATCAAACCACAGACCGGCGGATCCGTTGAAAAACTGACACCGGTTCTCCTTGCTGAATAATCGATACATTTTGAGGTGAATTATGACAGAACAGGATTTACGCGCACTCTTTGCGCAAATGACATTAGAAGAAAAGATCGGACAGCTCGTTCAGCTTGACGGTGGCTGCTTCGGAACAGACGCGATGGCAGTCGGTCCCCGCGCCAAGATCGGTGTCACGGAAGAAACCGTAAACAACTGCGGAAGTGTATTAAATGTCCTCGGTGCCGAGAAGATTCACGAGATTCAGGATCGTTTTCTGGCCAAGAACCGTCTTAAGATTCCACTTCTTTTTATGGCAGATGTCATCTATGGCTATCAGACGGTTTTTCCGATTCCGCTCGGTCTCGGTGCCACATGGAATCCGGACCTGATTCGTGAAGATTATAAATATATCGCTGAAGAAGCCAGCAGCGACGGTGATATGGTCACATTCAGCCCGCCGGTCGACCTCGTTCGCGATGCACGATGGGGACGCTGCTTAGAGATGCCGGGTGAAGATCCGGTACTCACTTCACATTTTGCCAAAGCAATGGTCGAAGGACTTCAGAACACACATGAAAACGGCAAAAGTGTCGCTTCCTGTATGAAACATTTTGCTGGATACGGAGCCGCAGAAGCCGGACGAGAATACAATACGGTCGATATGAGCAAGCGCCGTTTTCTGCAGGATTACATGCCTGGTTACAAAGCGGCAGTGGATGCCGGATGCGAGATGGTCATGACTTCCTTTAATACGGTTGATGAAATTCCTGCCACGGCAAACAAATGGCTGATGGATGATGTACTTCGCAAGGAGTGGGGATTTGATGGTGTTATCATCACCGATTATGCAGCTGTATCGGAACTGAAAGCACACGGGGTTGCCGCGGACGACTACGAAGCCGCCAAGCTCGCCATGGACGCAACGGTCGATATCGATATGAAGACCGCATGCTACGCCAACCAGCTCAAAAAACTTGTTGAAGATCACAAGATTAACGAAGCGCAGATCGATGCTGCCTGCTACCGTGTTCTCACATTAAAGAACAAACTCGGACTTTTTGAAGATCCCTATTACGGCTGCAGCGTCGAAAAGCGTAAAGCCGTACTCTGCACACCAGAAAAGATTGCCGCAGCACGCGATACCGCCGATCGTGCGATGGTTCTTCTGAAAAATGATAACATTCTTCCGTTAAAGAAAGACGGACAGAAAATTGCTTTGATCGGACCGTACGCGGACAGCCTCGACATCATCGGTATGTGGGCAGTCCATGCAGACCGCAGACATTCGATCACGATCCGTCAGGCAATGGAACAGATTGTCGGAGCCGATCATTTCACAACAACAAAAGGATGTGATTTTCTGGATGATTATAGCACACTCGGAGAGTTCGGTTTCATCCCGTCGATCGCCGACCAGAAACTCTCACCGGAAAAAGCCGATGCCGAACATGACAAGGCATTACAACTGGCTACCGATGCCGATGTCGTTGTGATGGCACTTGGTGAGCATATGCTGCAAAGCGGAGAATCCGGTTCCCGAACCGATATTACCTTACCTGCGCCACAGAAGAAATTACTTCACGAAATAAAATCTCTAGGTAAAAAAGTTGTTCTTGTCCTCTTCAACGGAAGACCACTCGCACTAACCGACATCATCGATGACTGCGACGCGATCCTTGAGGCATGGTTCCCGGGTACCGCCGGTGGACTTTCCATCTGTGACTGCCTTTTCGGCGATTACAATCCTTCCGGACGCTTAACCGTAAGCTTTCCTTACAACGTCGGACAGGAACCACTCTACTATGCACAGTTTGCAACCGGAAGACCTGCAAAGACAAGCACACACAGCGGGCGTTTTGTTTCGCGCTATCTGGATTGTCCGAACGAAGCACTCTATCCATTCGGTTACGGATTATCTTATCACAAAGCTGAATATAAGGATCTGACACTTGATCAGACAACCTTATCCAGATCCGAAAATGATGCGATTCAAGTTTCTGTGACGGTGACAAACACGAGCGAGATTGCCGGCATCGAGACCGTACAGCTTTATATCCGCGATCTTGTGGGAAGCGTTGTTCGACCGATCCTTGAATTGAAAGACTATCGCCAGATTACACTCGGCGCAAGAGAAACAAAGACCGTAACATTTACCATTACGGAAGAAATGTTGCGTTTCTATACCAAAGATTATACATTTACTAGTGAATTGGGTAACTTCAAAGTATTTGTCGGTCCAAACAGTGCCGACCTCCTGGAAGCTGATTTTTGCTTGTCAGAGTAACTACTCCTTTCATCTAATGAGCCGGGGCATATCAACATGACATGTCCCGGCTCATCCCTTTTTTATACTGTATACCGGAAATCTCCTTTGATTCTCGGATAAGAATCGTTTTCGACCGGCTTTCTTTCTTCTGCAATAGCCATCCGAAAAGCAATGATTCCAAGTACAAAAAATATTGCAATTGCACCTACACCGATATTGACACTGCCCGTAATCTGCGATACAACGCTGATCACGATTGTTCCGAGGAATGAAGCACCCTTGCCGCAGATGTCCATCAGTCCGAAATATTCACCGGATTTTTCCGCCGGAATAATCTTGGTATAATAGGATCTCGACAATGCCTGAATGCCACCCTGAAACATGCCGACAAAGATAGCAAGGCACCAGAACTGCCACTGTGTCTTAAGAAACATGGCAAACACTGCGATTCCCATATAGGCAGCGATGCATATGGTAATGAGTTTCGCTGTATCATAGCGCTCCGACAGTCTTCCGAAAAGGATTGCAAACGGAAATGCAACAAACTGCGTTACCAGCAATGCCAACAACAATCCGGTACTATCCAGTCCCAATGCGGCACCGTAAGCGGTTGCCATGTCGATAATCGTGTACACGCCATCAATATAAAAGAAAAATGCGAGCAGAAACAGGAAAATCTTTTTCTCTTTCCGTACACTTTGCAAGGTCTTTCCAAGACGCTTAAAACTATTGCGGATCGCCCCCGGCTGCCGCTCAACAAAATTCTTCTGCTTGTATGTTTTCAGCAGCGGTAACGTCATAACAAACCACCATATCGCAATGATTGCAAATGAAATTCCCATCGCCACTTCCATGCTGATTCCGATCCGGTCTGCACCGAGCACCAGCCCGAGGCATCCGATGAACGGAACACAGCTTCCGATATATCCCCATGCATATCCCTGAGAGGATACGTTATCTACACGGTCATTACTCGTCACATCGCCCAGCATCGAATCGTAAAAGATCAGACTTCCGGAAAAACCAATTTTTGCAATCATAAAAATAATCAAAAAGATCAGCCATTGCTTTGCAAAGCCCAATGCCAGACAACCAATGGCACCGATCATTAAGGTTGCCGTAAAAATCGGCTTTTTAAATCCTTTTGTATCTGCCAACGTTCCGCAGACAGGTCCCAAGGCTGCCACGATGACGGTTACGATTGAAGCCGCATAGCCCCAATATGCAAGATAGTCAACCGATGAAAGGCCTGCATTCTCTGCCAGATAGTTAAAATAGATTGGCATAATCGTTGAGATCAATAAAACAAATGCGGAATTACCGACATCATAGAGTACCCAGTTTCTTTCTTCCTTAGTCATTTTGAACTTCATACATTCTCTCCTCATTCTTCGTTTCTTTTCCACCAAACGTATAGTGGTAAAAAGCATCTAATTTTTGTTCACCTACCAGATAACTGTCATACTCACCAATCAGTTTTGCCGCACGCTCCAACGCAATATCATATAATTGGCGTAAAATTCGTGTACTGTCCTCGCAGTCCGGATTTGCCTGAAAATTAACAAGCAATCCATGCATTTCGCGGTAATTTCCGGATACTTTGAGTAATGCATAGATAAACTTCCTCTTCCACCTGGATGGTGCAATCAGCAGATTGTTGTATTTTATCATTCCTTTTAGTGCATCCTCTACCTGATCCGGTGTGGTGCCCGGAAAGAAATCACTGATTACCTCTGCATTCTTCGCCGAGGTAACGATATGTCCGGTCAGATTGTGTGTAATCGGGTCATAACCATCCTCGATCATCAGGCGGCGGTCAAACTCGACTTCAATCTCCGCGTGCGATACGCCACTCTCTGCGATCTTGTCATCAATATATCCGTGACAGGTTGTGTCCAAAACAAAATGACAGATAAATCCATACGCATACGCCAGATAGCGCGCATCATGATCCTTTTCGCGGATGATCTCTGCCGCATGTTCAAAAAATTCTCTTCCGGAGTGTTCATGCATCCCATAACCGATTGCATTCACCGGATTGGATTTCAGCGGCTCATAATAAAACAGGATGTCCGGTCC
>CAKRKX010000009.1 GCA_934358675.1 uncultured Agathobacter sp.
TTTAACTGCTCTACAGGATCTGAAGGGAAATCTGTTCCTAACTGATTCTTGTACTCAGCCTTGAACTGCTCTGCTAATTCCTTTAAGTCTGCTGCTGTAAGATCAACGTCAAACTTAACGCCTCTGTCCTCTTTCATCTTATCGATGAGCTGCTCGAAGTACTTCTTACCAACTTCCATAACAACGTCTGAGAACATCTGGATGAAACGTCTGTATGAATCGTATACGAAACGCTCGAATGCTGGATCTGGGTTACCAGCGATCATAGCTGCTACTACATCGTCGTTAAGACCAAGGTTAAGGATTGTATCCATCATACCAGGCATGGAAGCTCTGGCACCAGAACGTACAGATACAAGAAGAGGATTCTTAAGGTCTCCGAACTTCTTTCCGTTAACCTCTTCCATCCACTTAACACCTTCCATAGTCTGAGCCATAATCTCATCGTTGATCTTACGTCCATCCTCATAGTACTGTGTACAAGCCTCTGTAGTGATCGTAAATCCCTGTGGTACCGGAAGACCGATTTCAGTCATCTCAGCAAGGTTTGCACCCTTACCACCGAGAAGGTTACGCATGGTCATGTTACCTTCTTTGAAGGTATATACCCACTTGTTTGCCATTTGACAATTCCTCCTAATTATCTTTTTTGTTTATAACGAAAAGGCATTGCTGCCTCTCGCATGCTATATATGTCTGTGGATGACAGAATGTCCCTATCTATATCACAGACATAATTATTGTAACACAGAATTCGCATTACGCAAGCCTTTTTTGCCTCGGATTATACATTTCATAGAACCATATCCACTCACGTCCCACGCAAAACAACCCCGGCAACATTTTTGTGTAAACAAAAAATTGTCGGGGTTGCATAATAGATAAATGGTTAATTAAAATTCAAATTTCTTTGCAAAGTAAGCGTCGAGGTCTTCGATCTTGATACGCTCCTGCTGCATGGTGTCACGGTCACGAACCGTTACAGCACCATCTTCCTCGGAATCGAAATCGTATGTTACGCAGAACGGAGTACCGATCTCGTCCTGACGACGATAACGCTTACCGATCGTTCCTCTGTCATCGAACTCACAGTTGTACTTCTTGGCAAGCTGTGCGTATACCTTCTCAGCTCCCTCGTTGAGCTTCTTTGACAGTGGAAGCACACCGATCTTGACAGGAGCAAGTGCCGGATGGAAATGGAATACGGTACGTACATCGCCACCCTCTAATTCTTCCTCATCGTATGCGGCACAAAGGAATGCGAGAACCACACGGTCAGCACCGAGTGAAGGCTCGATAACGTATGGAATGTACTTCTCACCCTTCGTATCATCAAAGTATGTCATATCCTGTCCGGATGTATTCTGATGCTGTGTCAGATCATAATCGGTACGGTCTGCGATACCCCAGAGCTCGCCCCATCCGAATGGGAATAAGAACTCGATATCGGTTGTTCCCTTAGAGTAGAAGCAAAGTTCCTCCGGAGAATGGTCACGAAGACGCATCTCGTCCTCCTTGATTCCGAGAGAAAGCAGCCAGTCACGGCAGAATGCTCTCCAGTACTGGAACCACTCCATATCGGTGCCCGGCTCGCAGAAGAACTCAAGCTCCATCTGCTCGAACTCACGGGTACGGAATGTAAAGTTACCAGGTGTGATCTCGTTACGGAAGGACTTTCCGATCTGTCCGATACCAAATGGGATCTTCTTTCTGGAAGTTCTCTGTACATTCTTGAAGTTTACGAAGATACCCTGTGCTGTCTCAGGTCTTAAATATACGGTATTCTTTGCATCCTCGGTAACACCCTGGAATGTCTTGAACATCAGGTTGAACTGACGGATGTCCGTAAAGTTATGCTTTCCGCAGGAAGGACATGGAACATTGTGTGAGTCGATAAACTCAACCATCTGCTCATTGCTCCATCCGTCAACGGAACCATCCAGTTCGATATTATTATCCTGTGCAAAGTCCTCGATCAGCTTATCGGCACGGAAACGCTCGTGACACTCCTTACAATCCATCAGAGGATCGGAGAATCCGCCGAGATGTCCGGAAGCAACCCATGTCTGCGGGTTCATCAGGATTGCACAATCCACACCGACATTGTATGGGTTCTCCTGAATAAATTTCTGCCACCATGCACGCTTTACGTTGTTCTTCAGCTCAACGCCGAGGTTACCGTAATCCCATGTATTTGCCAGTCCTCCGTAAATCTCAGAGCCCGGATAAACAAATCCTCTTGCTTTTGCTACCTGTACGATTTTGTCCATTGTCTTTTCCATTTTGTGTAACCCTCACATTCTCTTTTTATTTTACTTGTAAATAATATACGTATATACGGAAGAAAACTCGCTTCCATTATCCTTTGTCTCATCACGGTCAAAGTTGAACACCGGCTCGGTGTCTTCTTCCGTCATATTCAGCAGATCGTCATCGGTCACCGCTCCGCTGACTTGTGTGCTCTCCGTATCCGGTGATATCACTTCCGTACCGGCCTCTGTACTCTGTGTATTCGTCACGGCACTGTTCAGAAGCGACGCACCCTCTCGGATGGAAATCGTCTTGCTGTCAACATAAATTGTATTCTGGATTGATGCAAATGCGATCGTTCCCTTGACCTGTACATTCGTGTTTCCCTTGATGATCACAACTTTATAATCCGGATCATTTAAAAAGGCACTCGAATCGCAGGATTCGATCTTGACGTCCGACACCGATGCGAAATCCGCATCAAACGAATAGCCCGCTGCCAGCGCCTCCGCAACGCTTCCCGAAAAAAGCTCAATATTATTGAACTTCTGATAATCCGAAGCAGATGCATATTCGAGCGTCAGCACCGCTTTGTTATCCTTCACCGACAAGTCCTTCCTCTTGACAAGTCCCTTGCCATTCTCCTCATTATATGTATCAATCGTCTGATCGACATAATCTTTCAGCCCGTCTGTATCATACGTCCCTTCATCAAAATCTTCCACATCCGTAGAAACGATCTTGCCGTCTTTCAGTACGAAAACCGTGCTCTCATCCGCCGCGTAGGAAGTGCCGCACCCGGCAAGCATTCCGAGGCACATTACCGCCACAAGAGCCCATACCATGAATTTCTTCATTCTGTTACTTTCCTCCTCAAATTTACAGTCCATGATATTATACACTTTTGTAAATTTGTTTTCAACCGAAAATCTGCAACGATTTAAAGTCATGATGTACGTAAAAAGCCATATATTCCTTCATAATCATTTTCAGCTGTGCAAGCACCTCATCCGAAACCGTAAACGAATACAGCTTTTCCACCGGTGTGGAGATCACATACTGCATCGTATAGCGCGTCGAATCAAGGATTGGCATCGCCTGCACCTGTTTCGCACACTCCGGACAGAACACCCCGCCTCTTCTCACAGAGAAAAAGCCCAGTTCATCCTTCCTGTGGCAATGCATACATGCAAAAACCGAAGGTCCCTCACCGTTTATGGTAATGCCTTTTAGTTCAAACACCACCCGCACAAGTTCCTTCGGTATATGAGGACTCTCCAAAGCACGAAGTGACTGATAGAGAAGCTTTAACATCTCTTTCTCATCGTTGTTCTCCTGACAGAAATACTCCGCAAACTCCATAAAATAGAATCCGAGCGAAGCCGCATCCAGATCCGTCACCAGCTCACGGAAATAATTCTGAATGGACACCTTCGTCAGATTGTAGGAACTGCGTCCCTCAAACAACTCGAACTCGCCGAACGCAAACGGGTTTGTCGCCGCGAGAAGCTGGCTTCCCGGGCGGCGTGCTCCCCTTGCAAACGCAGTGATCTTGCCACGCTCTTTTGTGAGAATCGTTATTCTTTTGTCATAGTCACTAATGGGCATGGCCGTCAAAACCATCCCCATCACGATAATCGACTGTCCCATGTTCTGTCGGTTCCTTCTGTTCCCTGTATCCGTCATCCGCCACATTGCGGTAAGCCAGATAATCTGTAACTTTTCCTGTTGTCCAAAAATCAGTCCAGGTTTTCTCCATTGCAGCGACCTCCTTGCGGGGCAGCTTGTATCCGCCTCTTAAAGATAGAATCTGCAATGTACCTGTGATCTATGCCAGAAAAAAATTGGAAAACGCCTTACTTATCGTCATCGTGATAGCCGAAATTCTTGATCAGAAAATCGCTGTCACGCCAATCTTTCTTTACCTTCACCCAAAGCTTTAAGTTTACCTTCGCATCCAAAAGGCGCTCCATCTCGTAACGTGCATTCGTTCCGATCTTCTTGAGCATCGATCCCTGCTTGCCGATGATGATACCCTTGTGGGAATCCCTCTCGCACACGATCGTCGCATCGATATCGATCATATTTCCGCCCTTGCGCTCCTTCATCTGGTCGATCGCCACCGCGATTCCGTGCGGCACTTCATCGTTCAATGCGTGTAACGCTTTTTCACGGATGATCTCGGCGCAGATCGCGCGCTCCGGCTGATCCGTTATCGTATCCTCATCATAGAACTGCGGTCCGTATGGCAGGTATTTAAAGATGGAGTCGATCACATCGTCCACATTCTGACCGCGCAGCGCGGAAGTCGGAATGATCTCTGCGAAATCGTAGATCTTGCGGTACGCATCGATAAATTCAAATACTTTATCCTTTTCAACCGTATCCATCTTATTGATGATCAGAATGACCGGTGTATTGACTTTGCGAAGCTGCTCCGCGATATGCTGCTCACCCGCACCGATAAAGGTGCTCGGCTCCACAAGCCAGAGAACGACATCCACTTCGTTTAACGTCTTCTCTGCTACATTGACCATATATTCACCAAGCTTGTTTTTCGCCTTGTGGATACCCGGCGTGTCAAGAAAGATGATCTGTCCGCGCTCCATATCCGTGTACACGGTCTGGATGCGGTTTCTGGTCGTCTGCGGCTTATTTGATGTGATCGCGATCTTCTGTCCGATCAGACGGTTCATAAGCGTAGACTTTCCGACATTGGGTCTTCCGATAATGGTTACGAATCCTGATTTAAAATTAGGTATCATTTGTACTCCTTTTCTACTGTAATGTCTGTACCGATGCAAACAATCCACTCTCCGCGCGGATCGCATTCTCATTTCCGATCACACATAAACACTCATCGGAAAGCACCGAAGCGATCAGATCCGCAAGATCGCGGATGTCCTGCGGTGTTGCATGCAAGATCTCGTCGCGCTCCTTCTGTATCTGCTCAAACGGCAGTTCCTGCAGATATGCAGACATCGAACGGCTTCCCTTCGCCTCCGGGTTCATCGGTGTATCGAGGCTTCCGAATGTTCCGATCACATACTTGGTCATATCACGCTCGTCCGCATCAAATGTGCGCAGATAATCCGGCACATGCTCATAGATCTCATTGGTCTTGCCGAGGTTTGGATCACGGTATGATACAAAGTAACTCTCTCCCGTGCGCAGGAACGAACTCATACAGCCGTATGCACCGCCTTTGACACGGATATTGATCCACAGGTACTCATAACTTAAGATCAGTTTTAAGATCTTAAGACTTCCTCGATAAGTGAATCCGTGATCGCAGAAATTGCCGACACGGGCAACATACTGGATCTGTGATGCATCGGTAAATCCCTCGTTTTTCTTCGATAAAACGATCTCTGCCGGTGCTCCTGCGACATGCCCCTCCGCGAGCTGATCAAAGTATCTTCCCATGACCGGTTTTGCCGCCTCATACGCTTTTTCGTCCGCAGTGAAACTTACCAGCATTCTCGAGCGTACAAGCACCTTGTCGATCATCGCCTGTAATTTTTCCACAACCTTCTGCGGCTCGGACTTGATCTGTTCATCCAGCTTCTGCACCAGATGATAATACTCGATTCCGAGAGTCGCATCCTGATAAAAAGCGTAACGTGACTGGTAAGACAGCGCGCGCATAGCAGAAACCGTGTGTCCGCTGCTGCTCAAGCTGACCTGCAGGCGGGACTTCACCTGTGCGATCAGTTCGCCGAGACGTTTCACATCGGTCACATCCGAGGTACGGATAATCTCGTCCGCAAGCTTCATCGCCTCCTCGAGATTATTCTCCAATACACGGATGCGCACCTCGAATTTTACCGAAACATGTTCTCTGTCATTCACCTTCGGATACACGCTGACACCGCAGGAAATTCCGCCGGTATAAATATTGATCGCATTAAAAAGCTGTGCGTAGCTGTAATGTTCGGTATTCACATACCCGAGTACCGCACGCAGGAATCCAAGATATGCGATCTCCTCCTGCGGAACATCACACGCCTCAAACATAAGTGTCACATAATCGATACCGTTCGCAGCAATGTCATGATGCACAACGGCAACATCTCCGATCCTGTCCTCTTTATTGTCAAAAGGCATTGCTTCCTTTCGCATATCCTCGCGCTTTAACATCGGAATCTTCTTCAGTTCTTCCTCCGGTGATGGCTCCTCCTGATATGCATGCAGATGCTTTGTCTGTGCAACCAGTGCATCGATCTCCTCTGCCGACATGGATGCCTTTTTTGCGGCGAGCGTCTTCTCCAAAGCCTCTTCCTTTGCTTTATTTAAGCCTCTCTCAGGCGCAACCACAACGATCGCTCCGTGTGTATTATCAAGCAGATATTTTTTGATCAGTTCCTCAAAATATCCGGTTTTGATCTGGTCACGCAGATACTGGAACGTCTCCAGACACTCGAGGTGGATAAACGGCTTCTTCTCGTCGAAGAACCAACTCTCCACGCATTGCAGCCCATACAGAAGTCCCTTCGGAAACTGTCCGAAATCAGCCTCACGGAAACGGAACTCCTCACTGTTGATGCCTGCAAGAAGTGCATCCTGATCCAGTCCGTTCTCCACAAGACTTCGCAATGTCTCCTCAATGATCGAAACAAAGCGCTCCTGATCCTCTTTGTTTGCATTCTTTGCCACGATGGAGAAGAACGGCTGCAACACATCATTTTCGTAGGAGCCGTACACATCCTCACCGATTCCCGCATCGATCAGAGCCTGACGGACCGGTGCTCCCGGCGCGCTCACGAGCACATAATCAAGTACGGTAAATGCCTGATACAGCTTGCGGTCCAACACATCACCGATCACCATATTGTAAGACAGATAAGTGTTGTTGGTAAGCGGATCCTCATCCGTGATCGGGTAAGCGCGCTCCACCACTTTCATCGCATCAAACGGCTTCTGCATCGGGATTGCGGAATCCACCTGCATCGCATCGTATGCGCTTAAGTATTCGCGGTCCATCCACTCCAGACGCTCTCTTACATCCATATCTCCGTAGAGATAGATGTAGGCGTTGCTCGGATGATAATATTTATGATAAAAATCCAGATAATGCTCGTAGGTCAGTTCCGGAATGTGATCCGGATTGCCGCCGGAATTCTTGCTGTAGGTGTTATCCGGAAAAAGCGCCTGTATGATGGCGGTCTGTAACACTTCATCCGGCGAAGAGTATGCCCCCTTCATCTCATTATAAACGACACCATTGATGGTCAGCGGCGCATCCGCATCCTCCATCTCATAATGCCATCCTTCCTGCATAAAAATTTCCTTGTATTTTGTGATATTCGGATGAAATACCGCATCCAGATACACATCCATAAGGTTCTTGAAATCCTGCTCATTGTAACTTGCCACCGGATACAGCGTCTTGTCCGGATAAGTCATCGCATTCAAAAAAGTATTGAGAGATCCCTTGACCAGCTCCACAAACGGATCCTTGACCGGAAACTTATCCGATCCGCAAAGCGTTGTATGCTCGATAATATGCGGCACACCGGTCTCATCCTCCGGTGGCGTGCGAAATCCGATGGAAAACACTTTGTTGTCATCATCGTTTGCGATCACGCATACGCGCGCACCGCTCTTCTTATGGCGCAGAATATATCCCATGGAAGCGATATCCTCAATGCGTCTTTCTTCTAATACTTCGTAAGCTGCTACGTTCAAATCTGCCATGTAGTTCTCCTTTAAAATTCTATCTCACTCGTCAACATCAGAATGAAGTAAAAAGACTATCACAAAAAGTGATAGTCTCCTGAGTTATTATATGGAATCTATATAATTCTAAGCAAGACGTGTAACATTTGCTGCCTGAGGTCCCTTTTCACCGTCAGTCACTTCAAATTCAACCTTCTCGCCATCCTTAAGTTCCTTGAATCCGTCCATATTCAGTGCTGAAAAATGAACAAATACATCATTGCCGGCCTCATCTGAGATAAAGCCATAACCCTTCTTTGCATTAAACCATTTTACTGTTCCCTGCTGCATAACTACTTCCTCCTGATTTTCTCCTAAAATAAATACAGCAATTGATTGCTTCTTGCGGATATTTCATCCACCAAATACAAGACTAGCACATTCGCTCATCGGTGTCAACAGATTAAAAATGCGTCCGTTATCAACCTTCCTTTGACCGCATTGTAACGGAAACATCCATCTGCGGATACGGGATCGAAATGCCGTTTGCATCCAGCGCATTCTTGATATCCTCCGTCAGTTTCCACTTTGTCGGCCAGTAATCCTCAGTTTTGACCCAGACACGAACGCCCATCTGCACCGAGGAATCCGCAAGCTCTGCCACATAGACATCCACCGGTTCATCCGGAAGACGGCTCGCTTCACGTTGTGCCACTTCCGAAAGTACCTGCTTCGTCTTCGCCAGATCCGCCTCATACGATACGCCGATCACAAGGTCGATCCTGCGTTTTTCCATATGTGTGACATTCGTAATGCTCGAATTGGATAAGCTTCCGTTCGGAATCATGATCATGCGATTGTCAACGGTAAGAAGTTTCGTATAAAAAATCGTGATGGAAGCAACCGTTCCCTCCTGCCCGGTCGCCCCGTCGATAATATAATCGCCCACAACAAACGGCTTTAACAGAAGGATCAGAACACCTCCCGCAAAATTCGACAGGCTGCCCTGTAACGCAAGACCGAGTGTCAGTCCCGCCGATCCGAGTACCGCTACCACCGAGCTGGTCGTCACACCAAACTGTGCCAGAATGATCATCGCAAGTACAAAGTACAGTGAATATTTCACAAGCGAGCATAAGAAGGTGACAACACCTGTCTCCACCCTGCTTCGATCAAGCGACTTTTTGATCAGTTTGAGTAAAAATTTAATAATCCGGCTTCCGATCAACAGTACAAGGATTGCAACGATCACCTGCACAAGAAAACTAAGAAGCGACGGCACCATTCCCTCCAGATACGTCCGGATCACGCCCGGATTGTTTGATATCTCCTGGATCATCTGTGCCTCTGTATCGAGTTGTGTCTGCATAGTTCCTCCGTTATACTAAAAATTTCTTGATAAAATCCGTTCCAATCCGGCTGAGATCCGGTCCGTCCGCCATAACCTCACGGATCGCCCCCTGCGACTGAAACTGAATCTTCGCCATCAGCCAGGTCTCAAGATCAAATTCCTTCTTAACCCGGTGTACCTCACGATTGTACGCATTGGCATGCGAATTCTGCTTATAATCATCGTACGCCTGTACTTTTTCTTCCGTCGTAACGTCCTCCTGATCCAGAAGTTCCATGATCTGTTCGTAATCCCGATCCAGATACTTCGCATACTGCAGCTCCTGTGCTCTCTCATTCACGCTTTGTGCCTTCATATCCGAAATCTGTTTGGAATTCTTGTCGATCAGCTCCGCAGCCCGCCGCTTATCACGCATCGCGCTGTCATCCACCGCATCGGCATCCTTATTCTTCTCCTGATCATCCGTCGCAACATCAAACGAATCCTGTGCGGAATCATCGCTCACTTTCTGATCCGAATCCGCATCGGTATCTGTCTCATCGGAATCGTCGTCGACGGATTCCTTAAGGATTTCGATCAGCTTCTCCTTTTCATCCTGCTCCTGCTGTGTCGTCATCATTTTCACGTTGTCGGACAGATCCCGCCCCTCCGCCATCTCGCTCTCGACCTTCTCCTGCAGATCCGCAAAAAGCTGCTGACGCTGCAGATAATTGTCCTTGAGTTCCTCAAGAATATCGGCCGCGGAAAGTTTCATATCCTTCATATCTTTATAATGCTTTGACGCGATATCCTTTATGCCTTCATTAAAAATACGTTCCTGCTCCGCGGTCAGCTTTCCGCCGCTTTTGACCGTGTCAATAAGATCATTGATTGTGGACTCGGCCTTTTGCATCACATCGTCCGCACTGCTGCTCTGTTCACTTTCCTTTAGCATTCTCGCCTTGTAACGCCCCGATTTCGACAGATTCATCGATGCGGCATTCGAAACGGAATTTCCCGAAAGATTCTTCTTCGTATCGTTCGCCAGATCATTTTTCATGCCGCCAGACAGCATTCCGGAGACTTTTGCATTCGAACGATGCATCGACTGCATCCAGTTTGTCATCTTAATCTGCATACATTATTCTCCCTATCGTTCATTGCCATAACTACTCTATAGGATGTATATCGTCCGAATCGTTCAAATTATTTAGCACACTGCATCCTCAAGCACGTCAAAGTAAGTCTCAAACGTCTTTCTGCAGCATCCCGGATCCCTGATCACGATTCCATCCGTCACAAGTCCCGGTATCGCAAAAGCCATCGCCACGCGATGATCCTCAAACGTCTCGATCTCACACGGTTTCGGCTGTCCCGGATATATGCGGATGGTTCCCTCTTCCGGCTCTTCACACCTGATTCCCATATTGGTCAGATTGGTCATGATCGCATGCAGACGGTCACACTCCTGATAACGGATATGTCCGATTCCTTCGATCGTCACCGGACTTTTTGCAAAACAGCTGATTGCCGCCAGTGTCAGTGCCTGATCGGAAAAAGCAGACAGATCAAACGTTCCGCCACACAGCCCCTCTTCCGGCGGATAGATGGTGATGCCGTCCTCCAGATCGACGCTTCCGCACCCCATCGCTTCGAGCACATGCAAAAAGGTGGTGTCGCCCTGCAGGCTCTTCCAATGCACATGACGGACACTGGCAGGCACCGAGAGTACCGGTGCCATCGCATAGAAATAAGCCGCCGCCGACACATCCGGCTCGATCCGGTAATCACGCGCCGTGTATGACGCATCGCCGGAAATACAAAACGTATCATCCGCCAGACGATTCACTTTTACGCCAAACTGTTCCATCATCGCGATCGTCATCTTCACATACGACATACCGTGATGGCCCTTCACATGGATCACAAAATCCTCCGTAAACAATACCGAAGCGATCAGAAGTGCACTTAAGAACTGGCTGCTCCTGTCCACATCAATCGTAACCTCATATTTACTTACCTTATCATTCCCGATGACAAACGGAAAGTGATACGCTTCCTCCAAAAACTCGATCGATGCGCCAAGATCTTCCAGTGCTTTCAGAAGCTCCTCCATCGGGCGCTTCTTCATCTGCTCCGAAGAATCCACAAAATATCGTCCCTTTGACAATCCAAGATATGCCGTAAGAAAACGCGCCGCAGTGCCCGCACTTCCGACATTGATGGAAGCATCTGCATGTGCCTCATCCTGACTGCCCCCACGCTTCTTCTCTGCCACCGCTCTCTCATACGCTGGAATCCTACCGCCACATCCTGTGATTGAAACCACGGCATCTGCCTCATCGATCTCCACCTCAAAGCCAAGATCAATGAGTGCCTGCAGAAAATGCCGGCTGTCATCCGAGAAAAGTACGCCGCGCAGCACACTTTTTCCTTCTGCAAGTGCCGCGATCAACAGTGCGCGATTCGTAATACTTTTCGAGCCCGGCACCTCCACCTCAATCCTTCTTCCTGCAGCTTTCTTCACTTTATATTTCTCTACGGTTTGCATATTGCAGCTCCTTTTATTTAAACTTTATAGGCGATTGCAAAATCACATGTACAATGAATCTCCCGCTGAACAACTTTCTGACCAAACACTAGGTATCCAGAATTACGAATTTGCAGAAAATACCACTCGGACTCATTTGATGATTTCTGTCCGCTCAAGCTTAGACAGCGGCCTCGCGGTGTTCGTCTGAGCGCAGAATGCGTCCGAGTGATTTTGTGTCTGTCTTAATGGACGTTCGAAGGAAACGTGCCGCCGCATGGACAACTGTTTGAAGCACACTGTATAAACTCCCTTAAAGACATTACAAAGCGAGTTTTGTCCGCGGCGGCTCATCTCGACTTCATGAGGACGTCCATTTAGGCAGACTAAAAATTGCGAGCGCATTCTGTGTCAGACGGACACCGTGCAGCCGCAGTCGAAGCGATGCTCGGACACAAAATTTGAGTCCGTGTGGCATTTTCGCAAATTCAGCAATTCTGTCTAAAATCGTGTTTGTTTAGAAAGTTGTCCCAGCGGGAATCGTTTTCTATATAGTTTTGCAATCGCCCTATATATTGCGATAAAAAAGGGGGCTGCAATATGCAACCCCTCCGACTTTTATAAATCGTTGAAAATCTGATAGATATCAATCTTGAGTGCATCCGTATCCGTCATTCCGATAAATACCGCACCGTAATGGTATCCGTCTGCAGTCTCCTCGCATCGAACGATCTCGATCACGGTGTCGACTACTTCCTTTGTCCAGATCTGAATCTTTGTATTATAATACGTTCCGATGTTCAACTGTGTCTTTGCGTTAAATCCCATACCGCTTCGTGAAATATCGGTAACATCAACCTGCACATACTTTAAAGTGGTAACGCCGTCTTCATCAAGACGTTCCAGCTGCACATCAACATAAAGTTCCAGTCTCTTGTGTTTTCTCTTTTCTTCCATTGCTACGCTCCCTATACCCTTCGTTCCTTGTTAAAAAATACTGTAAATATTGTATTACAGATCATTGTGTTTGACAAGTAAATTTACACTATTTTATCAGCATAGCATCGCCGAAACTGAAGAAGCGGTACTTCTCCTGCACGGCAATCTCGTAGGCATGAAGCACATGTTCTCTTCCTGCCAGAGCCGATACCAGCATAACGAGTGTAGACTGTGGCAAATGGAAGTTAGTGATCAGTCCGTCAATCACTTTAAACTGATAGCCCGGATAGATAAAAATCTCCGTCCAGCCGCTCGTCTCATGCAGTCTTCCGTTCTCGTCCGCAGCCGATTCGAGTGTTCTGGTACTGGTCGTGCCGACCGAGATGACTCTGCCTCCGTTGTCCTTTGTGCGATTGATCTTCTCCGCTGCTTCTGCGGAAACCATGTAGAATTCCGAGTGCATATGATGATCAAGCACATTGTCGACTTTCACCGGGCGGAAGGTTCCAAGTCCAACGTGAAGTGTCACCTCTGCGATGTCAACGCCCATCGCTTTGACCTGCTCCAACAATTCCTTGGTAAAATGCAGACCTGCGGTAGGAGCCGCAGCAGAACCATCGTACTTTGCATACACAGTCTGGTAGCGGTTCTTATCCTTAAGCTGATGCGTGATGTAAGGTGGCAGTGGCATCTGTCCGAGCTGATCTAAGATTTCCTCGAAGATTCCCTCATAATGGAACTGGATCAGACGATTGCCCTCTTCCACAACGTCAATGACTTCACCGGTTAAAATCCCGTCTCCAAAGACGATCTTCGTTCCCGGTTTGGCTTTCTTTCCCGGCTTAACAAGCGTCTCCCATACATCGTTTTCCTTTCTCTTTAAGAGAAGGACTTCGATCTTCGCCTGTGTATCTTCCTTTACACCGAACAAACGCGCCGGAATGACCTTCGTGTTGTTGATGACAAGACAGTCACCCGGGCGCAGATATTCAAGGATATCGGTAAAATGCCGATGTTCTACCTCTCCCGTCTTGCGGTCAAGCACCATCAGACGGGAGCTGGAACGATCCTCCAGAGGATCCTGAGCGATCAGTTCCTCCGG
Source organism: uncultured Agathobacter sp. (assembly GCA_934358675.1). GTDB lineage: Bacteria > Bacillota > Clostridia > Lachnospirales > Lachnospiraceae > Roseburia. The sequence goes on from CAKRKX010000009.1 coordinate 13,810, forward strand.
CAGGTCGTAATCATAATCTTTTACGTTCATTCCTTCTGTCATTGTATTAGCCTCTTAACTGAATTCCCATGCTTTCAAGTCCGTTCAGGATCTTCTTCATAGCGCTGGTAATATCATTCTCCTCAAGGTTCTTCTCCTTGCCTCGGAACTTAAGTGAGTAAGCAACGGACTTAAAGCCTTTCTCGATCTGCTCGCCTTCGTATACGTCAAACAGCTCGTAGCTCTCTAAGTACTTGCCGCCTCTCTGATCGAAGATCTTCTCAATATCTCCGACAAGAACATCCTTTGGAACAACCATGGATAAATCTCTTGAGGAAACAGGGAAATTGGTAATTCCCTCATATTTATAATCAAATGATGCACGGGATACGATCTCCGGCATATCGATCACTGCTACATAAACGCGCTCCTTGATCGCATAGTTTGCGGCAACGGTCGGATGGATTTCACCGAGATATCCGACAACCACACCGTCATAGATCACGTTTGCCTTGCGTCCCGGATGCAGGAAGCTGAGTTCTGCGTTCGGATCGTACTGTGGCTTCTCACGGAGTCCGAGCTGTGATAATACTTCCTCTACCACACCCTTCATCGTGAAGAAATCGCCGCTTCCGTACATACCGAATGTCAGCTGCATGCGCTCCTCCGGAAGCTCGGTAAGCGGAATCTGCTTTGGCAGATAAATGTTACCCATCTCATACAGACGCACATCCTTATTTCTGCGGCCGAAGTTCGTAGAAAGTGATGTCAGCATTCCATTGAGTGGCAGCGTACGCATGATGGAGTAATCCTCTCCAAGCGGATTGGAAATAACAACCGTCTCGCGCAGCTTGGAATCTGCCGGAATCAATAATTTATCAAATACCTTCGGGCTCTCGAAGGAGTATGTCATTGCCTGAGAGAATCCACAGAATTCTGCGACTTCACGCGCTTTTTCCTCCATACGCAGCTTAAAACTCTTGCCGCCGGCGGTGGACTCGCCGCTCGGAAGCGTGACTGCGATATTGTCATATCCGTAGAATCTTGCAACCTCTTCCGCGATATCCGCATCGCACAAAAGATCCTGTCTCCATGAAGGTACCAGGATTTCGTTTGCAGCCTCATCGTAACCGAGATCGATTTTCTTGAAGTAACCGAGCATCGTCTCTGCATTGATGTCGGTTCCGAGAAGCTTGTTGTATTTATCCGGCTCGAACGGAATGCGAACGCCCTCTCTCTTTACCGGATAGACATCGATCGCGCCGCCGACAACCTCACCTGCACCAAGTTCCTCAACAAGCTGGCATGCACGGTTCATCGCTTCCATTGCAAGGTTCGGATCCAGTCCCTTCTCAAACTTTGCGGAAGCATCGGTACGAAGTCCGATCTTCTTGGAAGATTTACGGATGTTGGTTCCGTCAAAGCATGCTGCCTCAAAAAGCATTGTGTGTACATTCTCGGTGATCATGGAGTTCTCTCCACCCATGATTCCGGCGATACCGATTGCCTTGTCCGCATCACAGATCATAAGAACGCTGTCATCCATCGTGCGCTCCTGGCCGTCAAGTGTTGTAAACTTCTCGTCCTTAGCGGCACGTCTTACAACGATCTCCTTTCCTGCGATCGTATCAAGATCATAGGCATGCATCGGCTGACCGTACTCTTCCATGACATAATTTGTGATATCAACCACATTGTTGATCGGACGGATGCCGTGGGAACGAAGCCTCTCCTGCATCCACTTCGGTGAAGGAGCAAACTTGATATTCTTTACGACTCTTGCTGTGTAACGGCTGCACAGATCCGCATCCTTTACAGTAACCTTAACGATAGAATTGACATCCTCATCGTTTCCTATCTCGGTTACGACCGGAGGAACAAATTCCTTATCGAACGTTGCAGCAGCCTCTCTTGCGATACCGAGTACCGAGAAACAGTCCACACGGTTGGAAGTGATCTCATACTCGATCACGCTGTCGTCAAGTCCAAGATACTCTACCGCGTTTGCTCCGACCGGAGCATCCTCGTCAAAGATATATAAGCCGTACTCCGGAGCATCCGGGAACATATCACGGTTGGAACCGAGTTCCTCGATGGAGCACATCATACCGTAAGAATCCACACCACGAAGCTTACCGTTCTTGATTTCAATGCCGCCCGGTGTCCTGCTTCCGTCATGTCCGCCTGCTACGCGTCCGCCGTCCAATACAACCGGAACCTTGGCTCCTTCCGTCACATTCGGAGCACCGGTTACGATCTGCAACGGCTCGTCTTTTCCGATATCCACCTGGCAGATGACCAGCTTGTCTGCGTCCGGATGACGCTCGATCTTCTTAACCTGTCCGATCACGATTTTGTCAAGGTCGGCATCCATCTGCTCATACCCCTCACACTTTGATCCGGACAGTGTCATTGCATCCATATATTCCTGTGCGCTGCAATCCAGTCCCGGAACGAGCGCTTTGATCCATTTTAATGATGTATTCATTCTACCTTAACCTCCTAGAACTGTTTTAAGAAACGGTCGTCATTCTCGTAAAGAAGACGCATGTCATCGATTTCATACTTCAAAAGAGTGATTCGCTCCTGTCCGATACCGAACGCGAATCCAGAGTACTCTTCCGGATCAATACCGCTCATGCGAAGTACGCGCGGATGAACCATTCCACAGCCAAGGATCTCGATCCAGCCCTCTCCCTTACAGAAACGGCAGCCCTTGCCGCCACACTTAAAGCATGACACATCCATCTCTGCGGACGGCTCTGTAAACGGGAAGTGATGCGGACGGAATTTAACCTTCGTATCCTTGCCGAACAGCTGCTGTACGAACTGTGTCAGAGTTCCCTTTAAGTCAGAGAACGTAATGTTCTTATCGATAACCATTCCCTCGATCTGGTGGAAGGACGGTGAATGGGTTGCATCCACTTCATCGGCACGGAATACACGTCCCGGTGCGATCATACGGATCGGAGGCTTTTTCTGCTCCATCACGCGAACCTGAACCGGTGATGTCTGTGTACGAAGAAGGATCTTGTCATTGATATAGAATGTATCCTGCTCGTCCTTTGCCGGATGGTTTGCCGGAATATTTAACGCTTCAAAGTTGTAGTAATCATACTCAACTTCCGGTCCCTCGACCACTTCATAACCCATTCCGGTAAAAATGCGCTCGACCTCTTCGAGTACAAGGGTGTTCGGATGGGAATGTCCGACACGGTTCTTCTTTGCCGGAAGTGTTACGTCGATGACTTCCTTCTCAAGACGATGCTCAAGCTCTGCTGCTTCAAGCTTTGCCTTTGTCTCCTCAAGCTTTGCCTCGATCGCCTCGCGCGTCTCATTGACCCACTGGCCAACCTTCGGACGATCCTCCGGAGCGACATCCTTCATTCCCTTCAGCACTGCGGTAAGCTCACCTTTCTTGCCCAGCACAGATACACGGACATCATTGAGTTTCGCAAGACCGTCGGAATTCTCGATCTCAGCCATTGCATGTTCTCTGATTTTCTGCAGCTTTTCTTTCATGGTTCTCTCCTTTTATATTTGATTCAAATTTCATTTTGCGATGAAATAACGCTTTCCTACACAAGAAAAAAACCCTTACAGTCCGAAAACTGTAAGGGACGAATAAATCCGCGTTACCACCCTGATTCCTGTATCTTCTACAGGCTCTCATTTCTGCTTAACGTGCAGCCTCCGTCGCAAACTACTCGAATTCATATTTCATCTGCGCAGCTCCTGTGCGAAAATTCGTTGCTTAATCTTACGAAGGAAGCTTACAGCCGATGACTTCCTCTCTCTGTACGTGTTTTTAAGAACTACTGTACACATTCCATGCTTTTAACACGTCTGCTATTGTAGCACAGGAATATTGATTCTGCAAGTGGTTTGTGCCTTTTTACTCTTGATTTACGTCAAAAATATTGCAAATTTCCGCGTCCTTATAATACGCAGCCAGAATCTCCTGCCAGTTTTTTCCGTCTCTTCCCATCGCATCCGCGCCGTACTGACTCATTCCGATGTCATGCCCGAATCCTCCACCGGTCAGCACAATCTTTCCGTTCTTCTGACTTGTGATCTCAAAGCATGCCGAAGGCACCGAAGAAAATCCCGACTTGACCGAACCGTCGGCAAGCGTCAGGTTCGTAAGATAATCCCCTAAGAAAAAGCGGATCTCATTCTCCTTATCGTAAGTACGCTCCCCGTCCTCAAACACCGCCCGGAGTGCGAGCACATAGCCGCTCCTGCTGCGCTTTTTGACTTCCAGCTTCTTTAAGTGTCCGTATTTACCATCCATCGCCATCTTGTCGGAAAGCTCCGCCGTCCAGCGGTAATATGGGGAATCCATATCGTCTGACTCCACATTTTTCGTAATGAATCTGTGAAAATTACGTTTTTTTGACAGATCCTTCGTCCGCTCCTTCGTGTGATTCTCCGCGACAAGATACTTCGGTGAATCGGCGTTCCACACCTCAAGATCCTCGGAATATCCGGCCGAAGTCGAATAATAATAGCAGTTGATCAGACTCCCGTCATAGGCCAGCACCATGCCCGCCGTATCCGCCACAGCCTGATCCGTGACCTCGTAACTCTGTGACGCATGATAGACCTGATAGGACGTCGTGTTGTCGAGATTCGCCCCGTACGCAGCATATTCCGTTGATTTCATCTGTTCGTATGCAAAGGTTCTCGCGCATACCGCCTGCGCCTTAAGCGCCTCATAATCAAAATGAACCGGCATCTCGGACGGCAGCACGTAGCGCACATAATCCTCAACCGGAAGTTCATTGACGAGCACGAATCCGGAGTCGGCTTTCCGCAAAAGGAACGTTCCCTCATACCCTTCGCCTTTTGTCGCGCCACTCTGATCGCACAGATACAGCCGGTCATCTCCCGGCTCGATCAGAACCTCTTTTGTCTTCTTATCCCTGAGCAGGTCTTTCGCGTTCACAACGGTTCCTGCTTCCACCTGACTTCCATCCACTGTAAAAGGCTGCATGCTTTTAACGTACAGATTGGAATAGGTTGTCTTCGTCCCGTTCTTGATCAGCACCCGAATCTTTGCATATGCATCCTCGCCCGACTGAATGATCGCACACGCCCTGTGGTCCGCCACGATCAACTGCACCTTCGAGGTTCCGACGACAAGATCCTTAAGCGTTTTCTGTCGTACCCTCTGCTTCGTAATCTGTTTGTCCGCAGTCACATACACCGGAAGTGAGCCATCATATTCAAGCGCCTCATATCCGCTGATCTGTACGCTCTGTTTCGAATAGCTGTCAAGAGTGCCCTCAATAAAATCCGCCTTGGCATAGATCTTCGTCACATTTCCGTCCGTGATCTCAACATCCGCGACACCGGTGTAATCGCTTTCGGCCCCCGCCTGTGCCACATAGTTTTTTCCTTCGTAGAAAACGATCAGTTGTTTTTCCTCATTCTCATATAGATAAGCATTGAAAAGCGTTCCGGAAAACGACTCCGCAAATGAGCTGTCCTCCTCCTTGCCTGTGGAATGTGTCAGTCTCGCCACGATCAGAAACGTAAGTACCACCGTTGCGATCGTGATCACAAGCAACGTGATCGCCAGTAATTTCATGCCATGTTTTTTCATAATACGCTCTGTGCTCCATTCCCTCTTGTTTTTACTTCCTTGACCCTCAGCCCCAAAACATCATATACAGTAACAAAGGAGCTACCGAAACCGGTAGCCCCTCTTATCTTTTGTACATTATATTCTTACGTATTTTATCTCTTACACTTTTGTGTATTCACGATTCTTTGGTATCTTTTTGCTTTCTCATTTGCATAAACCCAAAATGCCGGTTCCTGCAATTTAGACTCCTAGCTAATGCTAGGTGGGTGACCGCAGTCTGCCTTCTGCCTTCCACTGATACGATGTGGCCTGACATCCAACAGTTCATATAGGAATCCCGTTTAAAGTAAATGTAGGTTCTAAATAGCAAGAGTTGTCGTACATCTCAGGCATAGCTTTATTATACTTTATTGTGCATAGAATTTCAACGTATAATTCGATGTACTTTTTTCCATCACAGGAAGCATTTTCTTAACCAAAATATTTGTCTTTCTGATTTCGAAGTCCATGTGTAAAAAGCACAAGTGCACCTAAAAAAAGCGCCAGTTCAATAAAACTCCAGATTCTTCCGAACGATACGATCTCAAGATCTCCGAGTATACCGATCACACCGGCCACCAATGCCACAAGACCGAAAAAATACATATACGGAACAACACCCGCGATATATGCTTTCGTATCTTTGCACTTCTTCTGCTCCTGCTCCGCGATCACAAGTCCGTTGATCTTACCGCTTTTTTTCATAGCAAATGCAGCGATTGCAAGATACAGCCCGAATCCCGCGATCACAATATCCATAAGTAAAATTGTTTTCATATTTGCCTCCATCGATTTGTTTCATACAGATTCACCGTGTATGCTCATTATACCATTTTCCCATACAAAGCTCCATATTGCTTAAATTTTCGGCAATTCTGTTCAAAAAACATTGAATGAATTTCAATTATATAGTAAAATATACTTAATTTTACAAAGGGAGGCGAACTTATGCGTATAGAAGATGCTAAAATACTTATCGCAGATGATTCCATTCTTGCAAGGAAGCAATTAAAAGACATGATATCCACAATCGGTACCCCTGTTTTCATTGAAGCCAAAGACGGGCAGGGTGCCATTGATCAATACAAACAGAATAAACCGGATCTTGTTTTTCTTGATATTGTTATGCCAAACAAAGACGGTAACATCGCAATTGACGAAATTATGGGATATGATCCGCAGGCAACGATCATCATCGCTTCTTCCGCCGGAACACAATCCGAGCTCAAGAGAGCCATCGAAGCAGGAGCCAAAGAATTCATTCAGAAGCCTTTGGATCAGCAACAGGTCATTAACACGGTCAACCGTTTTCTGGAAGGGAGATAATCTATGTACACACAATTCTTCGGAACCTATCTGTTAGCCGGCGGTTACGTCACCCCGGAACAGTTATTTTCCGCAATGCAGCGTCAGACCAGGGAGCATATTAAACTGGGAACACTGGCAATCCATGCCGGTTATATGTCCGCCGAACAGGTTGATCAGACCGTGATCCAGCAGACGCATCAGGATCGCAAATTCGGTGAACTGGCGATTGAACTCGGTTATCTCACGGAGGAACAGGTATCGGAACTTCTTTCTCATCAGACACCGTCCTACCTGATGATCGGACAGGCGCTCTTAGATGAAGGGGTTCTTACAAACGCAAGCTTTGAACAGATCCTGAATGATTATCATACCAAAAACGGTATCGAGGATCCTCAGATTCCGATCGAGACGACCGGATCGGTCCGCAATCTGTTTGAACACTTTTACAGTGCACTCGAGACACCGGTCACACACAACGGTGATATCTACATTGAACTTTTGATGAACAACCTGATCCGTTTTATCGGTGCGGACTTCTCTCCTCTTACGATCGAGGCTGTCTCCGATTATCCGGTCAAATGCAGTGTAAAACAAAGTATCCTCGGTGATTATTTCGCACATACTTATATCGCGATGGACGAGCAGACAGCGATTGCATTTGCATCCCGCTATGTGAAATATTCATTCAACGAATATGATGAATATGTGCAGGCTTCCTTAGAGGATTTCCTCAACTTGCAGAACGGCTTATTTACCGTTAATGTATCGAACGATTCCTCTACCGAGCTGACACTGACACCGCCGGAACAGCAGACAGAGGACAAGTTGAGTTTCCATGCCAACACCGGACATATTCCGATTCTCTATCCGTTCGGAACACTTCATTTCTTTATCGAACTGATAAAGTCTCCGGAAGCATAATTTCATCAAAATAGAGTGTGCGCTTGCCGCACACTTTCGCGCGCGAACGGTATGCTCAACATAAACTTCTTCTCCGCGAGCTGCGCATCCCGCGGAGCGTTTTGATTCATAGGAAGGAATTTTCTATGAATCAATAAAAAATCCCCGCATTCACAACGAATGCGGGGATTTTTGTTCTTATATTCAGTTGATCTTATACACCAAGGAACTTCTTCACAACCTGAGGCATCTCTTCCACCTCACATACGGTATCGTGAAGAACCTGTGCATTACGGATCTCTTCGATTGCCTGTGGTACTGCCACATTGCCGATCTTCGAGAGCTCATCAACCAGCTCGAAATCACTCATGGAATCATACTTGCTGTCGATCGCATCCATAACGCTTCTTGTAAACTTGAACGGACTTGCGGTACTTGCGATCACAGTCTTTGTCTCTGTGTCGCCGGTCGCCTTCTTATACTTCTCATATACACCGGCAGCAACGGCAGTATGTGTATCGATCACATATCCGGTATCCTCATACAGCTTCTTAATGACAGCGGCGGTCTCTGCCTCGCTTGTATAATTTCCGTAGAAATCCGCAAGCTGTGCTTTCATCTCATCCGTGATCGCATACTTTCCTTCGGTGGAAAGGCTTGCCATCAGCGCAGAATTCTTCTCTGCATCATTGCCTGCAATACGGTAGATCAGACGCTCAAGGTTCGATGAGATCAGAATATCCATCGATGGAGAGCTTGTGAGAATGAACTCACGATTCTTATCGTATGTTCCGGTTGAGAAGAAATCAAACAGAACCTTATTCTCGTTCGATGCACAGATCAGTTTTGCGATCGGAAGTCCCATATTCTTTGCATAGAATGCTGCAAGAATGTTACCGAAGTTACCGGTCGGAACCGTCACATTGATCTTCTCATCTTTGGCGATCACACCGTTTTTATATAATCTGGAATATGCATATACATAATAAACAACCTGCGGTACAAGACGTCCGATGTTGATGGAGTTCGCAGATGAGAACTGATATCCTGCCGCATCCATCTCAGCCTCAAGAGCGGCATCGTTGAACATCTTCTTGACACCGGTCTGTGCCTGGTCGAAATTACCGTTAATACCTACAACAAATGTATTCGCACCCTTCTGGGTTACCATCTGCTTCTCCTGGATCGGGCTGACACCGTTCTTCGGATAGAAAACGATGATCTTGGTTCCCTCAACATCGGCAAATCCTGCCAGAGCAGCCTTACCGGTATCTCCGGATGTCGCAGTCAGGATAACAATGTCATTCTTTACATTGTTCTTTCTTGCAGATGTAATGAGAAGATGTGGCAGAATCTGAAGTGCCATATCCTTGAACGCAATCGTCGGTCCGTGGAACAGCTCCAGATAATAGGCACCGTCCGCATCCACAAGCGGAGCGATCTCCTCTGTATCAAATTTGCTGTCATACGCTTTATCGATACAGTTCTTGAGTTCTTCCTCGGTAAAGTCCGTGAAGAACTTCTTCATTACCGCGTACGCAACCTCCTGATAACTCATATTGGCAAGTTCATCCATATTGACGTCAAGTGCCGGAATCGTCTCCGGTACGAACAGACCGCCGTCATCTGCAAGGCCTTTTAAGATTGCCTGAGATGCTGTAAATTTAAGTTGTCCATTTCTGGTACTTGAATACATTAATTCCATTTTTCATCCTCATTTTCACAAAAATAAATTATCATGCGTGCTTCCTGTCCATTATAGGAAAAAAAGCAGGTGGTGTCAACGAATTTCCTATGCTATACTAATACTGCACTACGATGTATTGTAACCGCAAAGGAGTTTTTATGCTTGCAGGTGTCTATATTGCAAACAAAAAGGATCATACGATCTACTATCGGAGCAGCCTGACATACCGTAACAAACACATCAGTCTCGGCAGCTTTTCCACGGAACTTGAAGCACACAACGCCTACCGTGAAGCGCTGACACTGCTGGAGGGTTGTGTCTCTGTCGATGAAGCGATCCTGACGGAGAGTCTGCTCTCTTTTGAAAAGAAAGTCACGCTCATCAATTTCCGGGATAACCGCATGTACATTCCCACCCCGATCTATCTTCGCAAGAACTATTTCAGCTACTACCTTGCCGCCGACCGGGAACTCAAATTTGATATCGATGATCTGTTCTATTACAGCAGCCACAAGATCTTAAAGCGTCAGGGGCATCTCTTTGTCAACGATTACGGAATGCAGATTACGATTCTGACCCGCTACGGTGTCAAAAGCCACGCCGTCTGCGGCCGCGACTATCTCTTTGTCAACGGAGATACCAACGATTACCGTTATTCCAATATCGAAGTGATCAACCCGTATTTCGGCGTGACCCGTTTCGTCAAAAACGGAATGTTCCGCTACCGTGTCCGCATCCACATCAACGGCAATCACACGATCGGCACTTACCGGGACTTAAACCGTGCCGCGATCGCCTACAATAAGGCTGTGGATCTGGCACATCAGGCGGGGATCACCCAAAAATACCCGGAGAACTACATCGAGGATCTCTCTGCAAAAGATTACGCAGAGATCTACACCAGGGTTAAAATATCCGGGAAATATCTCAGTTACCTTGAGGCAATCTCCGGATCCGAAGATCCATAAATCACTTCGCGCCATTACCGCGTAATATACAATAAGCAAGGAACACCATACCTGTATGGATCCTTGCTTATTATAATTCATCTCATCGTGTATCACTACTTCTGGTTGATGTAATTTACCAGACCTTCACAGTCGATGATCTTCTGCATGAACGGAGGAAACGCCTGTCCCTGGAACTTCTGTCCCGTTGTCACATTCGTGATCACACCGGAATCGAAATCCACTTCCACTTCATCTCCCGCAGAGATTGCCTTAGCCGCCTCCGGGCACTCAATGATCGGAAGTCCGATGTTGATTGCATTGCGGTAGAAAATGCGTGCGAATGTCTCTGCGATCACGCAGCTGACTCCGGCTGCCTTGATGGAGATCGGCGCATGCTCTCTTGAAGAACCACATCCGAAATTCTTGTTGGCAACGATGATATCGCCCGCCTTTACATTCTTAACAAAATCCTTATCGATATCTTCCATACAATGTGTTGCAAGCTCCTTCGGATCCGAAGAATTCAGATATCTTGCAGGAATAATAACGTCGGTGTCGACGTTGTCACCATATTTAAAAACAATACCATGTGCTGCTTTCATATTAGCCTCCTTAATGTCAGGTTTACAAAAACTTACGCAATCTCATCCGGTCCTGAAATCTTACCTGTGATCGCACTTGCTGCAGCAACCGCCGGGCTTGCAAGGTAAACTTCAGACTCTACATGTCCCATACGTCCCACGAAGTTACGGTTGGTCGTCGATACGCAGCGCTCGCCCTCTGCGAGGACACCCATGTATCCGCCGAGACAAGGTCCGCATGTCGGTGTGCTGACGATGGCGCCTGCCTCGATAAATGTACGGATCAGCCCCTCTTCCATCGCATCCAGATAGATCTGTTGTGTGGCAGGGATCACGATCACACGAAGTCCCTTTGCAACTTTCTTTCCTTCTAAGATCTTCGCTGCGATACGAAGATCGTCCATACGACCGTTTGTGCAGGAACCGATGACAACCTGATCGATCTTCACGTCACCGACCTCATCGATCGTTCTTGTATTCTCCGGAAGATGCGGGAATGCTACAGTTGGCTTTAAGGTACTTAAATCGATCGTGTACTCCTCATCATACTCTGCATCCGCATCTGCCTCGTACTCTACGAACGGACGCTTTGAATGCTCCTTCATATATTCTCTGGTCAGATCGTCAACCGGGAAGATACCGTTTTTGCCGCCGGCCTCGATCGCCATATTTGCGATCGTAAAACGATCATCCATGGTCAGATACTGAATGCCGTCTCCGACAAATTCCATAGATTTGTATAACGCACCGTCCACACCGATCATTCCAATAATGTGAAGAATCACGTCCTTACCACTGATCCACTTTGCCGGCTTTCCTGTGATGTTAAACTTGATTGCAGACGGAACCTTAAACCATGCCTTTCCGGTCGCCATGCCGGCAGCCATATCCGTACTTCCGACACCGGTAGAAAATGCGCCGAGTGCTCCGTATGTACAGGTATGTGAATCCGCTCCGATGATCACATCTCCGGCTACGGTAAGACCTTTCTCCGGGAGAAGTGCATGCTCGATTCCCATCTCTCCTACGTCAAAATAATTGCTGATCTCATTCTTGCAGGCAAACTCTCTGACACACTTACAGTGCTGTGCGGACTTAATATCCTTGTTCGGTGCAAAATGATCCATAACAAGTGCGATTTTATCTTTATGGAATACACCGTCAACCTTCATCTTCTCAATCTCGTGAATGGCAACCGGCGATGTAATATCATTACCCAGAACCAGATCCAGATCTGCCTCAATGAGCTGTCCCGCGCTGACGGTCTCTAATCCTGCATGCGCAGCCAGAATTTTCTGCGTCATTGTCATACCCATGGCTTTTTCCTCCTAATTTCACAGCGATCCATGCTGATTTCTTAATGTTATCTGCATTCTAACACACATCTTTCCATAATTGAAATACATAATAAATATGTTTACCATAACTCTTTTTCATGGTATACTACTATTATCAATAACGATCGGGAGGTATCCTATGAATCAAAATCTGTCATCCTACTGGATCTTCTATACGGTTGCCAATGCCGGCAACATATCAAAGGCTGCCAAGGAACTTTACATCAGCCAGCCCGCGATCAGCAAATCGATACAGAAGCTGGAGGAGAATCTTGGCTGCAAGCTTTTTTCAAGGAGTTCGCGCGGTGTTCTTTTAACTGATGAAGGCCAGATGCTCTACGGACACGTGAAGGAAGCATTCGAGACGCTGACGCTCGGCGAGGACAAATTGAAGCGTTCGATCGAGCTCGGTGTCGGTCACTTACAGATTGGTGTGAGCTCCACCCTCTGCAAGCATCTGCTCCTGCCTTACCTGAAGGAATTTATCCGGCACAATCCGCACATCAGCATCTCGATCAGCTGCCAGTCCACCAACGAGACACTACGCCTTCTCGACGACAACAAGATCGATATCGGACTGATTGGCAAACCGGACAATCTGAAGAATATTAATTTTTATTTTCTGGAAAATATCGAAGATATCTTCGTTGCGAACCGCGATTACCTTGCCAATTTAAAAAAGCGTGGCATCGCGGAGGAGGACGTGCTGAGCAATTCGACGCTCATGCTGCTCGATAAGAACAATATGACAAGGCAGTACATCGACGATTATCTGCAGGAAAACCATATCACGGTCGCTGATTCCATCGACATCTCCGACATGGATCTTCTGATCGACTTTGCCAAGATCGGTGTCGGTGTGGCATGTGTGATCCGAAGCTTCGTGGAACCGGAGCTTGCAGACGGCAGTCTCATCGAAGTCCCGCTCGGCTTTCCGATCCATGACCGCGAAGTCGGCTTTGCCTACAAGGAGAATGTAAAACCGTCTCCTTCTTTACAGAACTTTATTGATTTCTATCAGTCTTACAAACCGGAGGAGAACGCATGAAAGAACAAATTCACACCATCCCGATCTCAGACGCGATCGCCAATGCAGGCGAATGTCCATTCTGTTATATGGAGCGCAAAACCGAAGAACATATGATGGATTTCGTGCTCGGACACGGCGCTTCCTACATGGAAGCCGACATCCGTGACATGACCGACCGTGAGGGATTCTGCCGCGCACACTTTAAGAAAATGTTTGATTACGGCAATTCACTCGGCAATGCCTGGATCTTAAAAACACTCTACATGCGCCATCTCGAGGAGATGGACAAAGAGTTTAAGAACTTCAAACCGGAGGCAGGCGGCAAATCCTCACGCCTTTTCGGCAAAGCGAAATCCACCGGAGGCAATTCGATCGTTGACTGGATCAACAAACGCGAATCGACCTGTTTCATCTGTACCAGTGTACAGAATACATTTCAGGCTTATATGAAGACTTTCTTTAAGATGTACAAATCCGATGCAGAGTTCCGTGAAAAGATTGCCTCTTCCAAGGGCTTTTGCATCGATCATTTCAAAGTTCTGTGTGAGGGCGCGGACGCAATGCTCTCCGACAAGGAACGCGCCGATTTCTATGAGACGATGCTTCCTCTGATGCGTGAGAATGTCAACCGCGTGTACGAAGACGTGGCGTGGTTTGTTGAGAAATACGATTACAAGAACCGCGATGCCGACTGGAAGAATTCCAAAGATGCGATCCAGCGCGGTATGCAGAAACTGCGCGGAAGCGATCCTTCTCTCCCACCGTATGTATTAAAAAAATAGAGAATACAAAACGGAAAGTATCTGCGTGATGCGTAGTTACTTTCCGTTTTCTCTTGCTTCATTTCGATTATAAATAAATTTGTTTTGCATACCCCGACTTCGCAGACAACCGCTCCTTCAGCGGACATCAGTGTCCTCGACGTACATGCACCATATATCCCAGATCCATCAACACCACACATAAAAGCATCAGTAGCGCATATCCCACCAGATACCCCGGATCTCCCATCCGGTCTGCCAGCCAGACAAGCGGCGAGCCCGCGGACGGACGGTTTACAAACATATAATTGACATCGTAGCGTTTATCAAAGAAATAGATCGGCACAACGACCGCAAACATGAAAAGTACAACGTGTCCGGCTTTCTTTACATCCGGAACGATCTTGTGCGACCATAACATCAGAAACACATACAGAAGGATTCCCATATGAAACAGAAACGCCTCGACCGACAGGAAGTGGATCGCAGGATAAAAGTTCCAGTTTGGGAAAAGGAGTGCCAGCACCGCTCCCGGAAGGCATAGACTGTACAACACCTGTCCCAGCCACTCCCACTGTGTGATGCAGTGAATGCCGCACAGGATTCCAGCCATGCTGCACAGATGAAGCGGCAGCTCATAGAGAAAGTTTTCATGAAGCACTGCGATATAGATGACGCGAATCACGATCCAGACACTCATCGACGCAGCTGTCACGATCTCAATTTTTCGTTGCGTCCGTTTGTCTGCCCTGCGATACCATCGCATAACGAGATATATTCCTGCGAAAATGACAGCCAGCCAGATAAAATGCCCCACCCGAAACATTCCGAATCCAATGCCACGCTGCAAAGTCGTCTCATAGGTAAAAAATTCATCCAGATGAAAACGCTCCATTTATACTGCCTCCCGCAAAAAACTTACTCTTCTATTATACTCTCCCTTTGCAATATAAATATTCTTGTTTTTCTTATTGATCTACTTTTAGTTTCCCCAGACTTCCTCTGCGATCTCTTTCACAAGCTTCAGTTTTGCCCACTGCTGTTCCTCGGTCAGCTTGTTTCCGATCTCACAGGAAGCAAATCCACACTGCGGACTTAAATATAAGCGGTCGAGCGGAACATATTTTTCAGCCTCATGGATACGCTCGATGATAGCCTTCTTGCTCTCCAACACGGATGACTTTGTCGTCACAAGACCAAGTACGATCTTTTTATTGCCGGATACCTTGGCAAGTGGTGCGAACCCGCCGGATCTCTCATCGTCAAACTCCAGATAATAACCTGCCGCATTCTCCTCGCCAAACAATACATCCGCTACCGCATCGTACGCACCGCTGCTCGCATATGTCGAATGAAAATTTCCGCGGCATACATGGGTTGTAACCGTAACACCTTCCGGTGCATGATCGATCACACGGTTGTTGATCTCCTTGTAGGTCTGCTGGATCTCCTGCAATCCCTCAACCGTTGTTCCATAAAAAAGCGGTGCCGTCTTATCCGCAAGCATGCCCCATGTACAATCGTCAAGCTACACATTGCGGCATCCCGCCTCATACAGATCATCAATTACTTTCTTGTAAGCAGCTACAAGATCATCGATCAGTTCTGTGTCATTGGCGTAATACTTTTCCGTTGTTTCTCTGTTAAAAGGCATTGTGAATTGGGCAAGAACCTGTGCCGGTGCAGGAATCGTCTGCTTTGCTACCGTATTTTCATCTTCGAACTGCTTTACAAAACGGAAATGCTCAACAAACGGATGCTCCTTGTTTAAACCGATTTTTCCGACAAGATAAGTGTCATCGATCATCGCAGCCTCTCCGTGGAACGGAAGTCCCGTCTTGGTCGGCACATGTCCGACACCGTCGAGTCCCCACATAAAGTCAAGATGCCAGGTTGCACGGCGGAACTCGCCGTCTGTAATCACATGGTATCCAAGGGATTTTACCTTTTGGATCAGATCTGTGATTGCCTGGTCCTCCACTTCCTTCAACTGTGCGTATGTAATCGCACCCTCGTCAAACTTATGTCTCGCCCGCTTTAAATTTTCCGGGCGAAGAAAACTTCCTACATAATCATATCGGAACGGAATCTGTAAATTGCTCATAAAAAATGTCCTCCTGTCTTTTTCGTGTATGTTTTGACCTGAGGACATTCTATCATCCTGTATTCAATTGATAAAATACTTATATTTTTGCGTTATTCATAGTTTCAAGCTATCGATACATGTTTGCGCAACGCTTCAAGATAATAAGATGCATAACGGCTCAAAAGCAGATTTTTCTTTTTTACCACACCGATCCGCATATGGCAGTCCATCGCAAGCGGTCTTGCGATAATGCTCGATCCATTTAATTTCTCATCGATCACACCGGAGCTTACCGTGAATCCGTTTAGCCCGATCACCAGATTAAAAAGCGTTGCACGGTCTCTTACCTGAATGTTCTTCGGAAAATCAAGCATGCTGATAAACTCTTCCGAAAAATAGAACGAATTGCGCTCGCCCTGCTCAAACACAAGATACGGATACGGCATTAAATCTTCAAGTGTGATCAGATCTTTCGCTGCAAGCGGATGATCCTTACATAAAAACACATGCGGATCTGCGACAAACAATTCCTCGAATTCAAGCTCATTCTTTTTGATCAGCTTGGTAAGAACTTCTTCATTGTGCTCCGAGAGATAGAGGATTCCGATCTCACTCTTCCCCTGCGCCACATCGTCAATGATTTCTCCGGTCTGCGTCTCCCTTAAAATAAAACTGTACTTGTCCGCATCAAATGCATTCACCACATCGACAAACGCGTTGACCGCAAACGAATAGTGCTGACAGGACACGCTGAACTTCGGATCACGCTTCTCGGCAACCCCGAAGTGTTCCTTCATAATGTCTGCCTGTTCGAGAAGCATCCTCGCAAACGACAAAAGTTCCTCTCCGTCCCTTGTCACTGTTACGCCCTTTTTCGTCCGGTTGAACGCGGTAACACCCATCTCTTTCTCAAGATTGCGGATCGCCGTACTCAGACTCGGCTGCGAGATATAGAGTTGTTCGGCTGCATCCGTGATATTACCGCACTCCGCAACCTTGACCAGATATGTCAGCTGTTGTAATGTCATATTTCTCTACCAACCTTACTTTCATTCCATATACCAGAAACAACAAGGAAATACCACAAGTATCCGCATGAAATTGTCGACACACTGTGTCGACAAAGGCACAGGATCTCTCCTGTGCCTATCATCTTATTACTTTTCTATCTCATGAATAAACAATCCGCTTCGAAGCTTCGGCTCGAACCAGGTGGACTTCGGCGGCATCAGTCTGCCGGCATCTGCCACTGCAAAAAGCTCCTGAATCGATGTCGGATACATTGCAAACGCAACCTTACAATCCGTGTGGCAGCGCTTCTCAAGCTCCGTCAGTCCACGGATACCGCCGACAAAATCGATGCGCTTGTCGGTCTTCGGATCGCCGATTCCAAGCACCGGTGAAAGAAGCAGATTCTGCAGTACCGATACATCCAGTCCCTCGACCGGATCGTCTGGAATATCCTGTGGCTTCATGCTGCAACGGTACCATTTATCTCCGATAAACATTGCAAAATCGCCTTTTTTCGTTGGGCGGACTTCATTCTCCGGAAGTGCGTCTCCGATCGTTCCGCCAATCTGTGCGACCGTAAACAGTTCATTCATCTTTGCAAGGAACTGCTCCCCGGTCATTCCGTTCAGGTCTTTGACAACACGGTTATAATCCATAATCATCAGTTCCTCGTCTGGGAACAATACGGAAAGGAAATAGTTAAACTCTTCGGTTCCGTCATAATCCGGATGCTCTTCTCTGCGCTTGAATCCGACTTTTACCGCGGAAGCCGCACGGTGATGACCGTCCGCAATATAGATGTCATCAATCCCAGCAAAAGCATTCTCGATTGCCACAATCTGTGCAGCATCGTCGATCTTAAAGACTCTGTGACGGATGCCGTCATCCGCAACAAAATCATACAGCGCCGGTGTCTGCTTTACAGAAGCTACCACATCACCGATCACCTTATTGTAACGGTACGCAAGAAAGATCGGTCCGGTCTGCGCGCTGCAGGTATCCACATGATGGATACGGTCCGCTTCCTTATCGGCACGTGTATTCTCATGCTTTTTGATTACATTGTTGGCATAATCATCGATTGATGCGCAGGCAACGATTCCGGTCTGTACTCTGCCGTCCATCGTCAGTTCATACACATAATACGCTTTCTGTGTATCACGGACAAAGGAACCGTTATCGATCCATGCATCCAGCATCTCATGCGCCTTTGCATAGACACGCTCATCATACGTATCGACATCATCGCCAAACTGTGTCTCCGCACGGTCGATTGCAAGAAACGACTGCGGATTTGCGGTAACGACCGCTTTGGCCTCCGCACGATTGTATACGTCGTACGGAAGCGCTGCGATCTTATCCACTTTATCTTCTGCCGGTCGAACGCAGATAAATGGTTTTATCTTAGCCATAAATTCGTATTCTCCAAATTGTCTGCCACTGTTATTTTACAACTCTTACGCGAAGAACTCCGTCGATCGCACGAAGCTTTGCAACGACTTCATCGGTAACCGGTGAGTCAAGATCAAGGAGTGCGTATGCATAATCGCCTTTTGCCTTATTGGTCATATCAGATACGTTGATGTCAGCCTCGCCAAGAATGGTTGTGTACTGAGCGATCATACCCTTGACATTCTTGTGAAGGATACCGATACGTCCTGCTGTCAGGCATGCACCCATGTTGCAGTCCGGATAGTTTACGGAATGGGTAATGTTACCGTTCTCAAGATAATCACGGATCTCACGGACAGCCATGATCGCACAGTTGTCTTCTGACTCGGCTGTGGAAGCTCCGAGATGAGGTGTTACGATACATCCCTTTGCACCAACGGTTGTTGTATTCGGGAAATCAGAAACGTACTTCTTAACCTTGCCTGCTGCAAGTGCGTCAACCATTGCCTCCTCATCAACAAGAAGATCTCTTGCGAAGTTGAGTACGATAGCGGTCGGTTTCATCATAGCGATTGCCTTTGCATCGATCATCTTCTTGGTAGAATCAAGAAGCGGTACATGGATTGTGATGAAATCACACTCTTTGTAGATATCCTCTACATTGCTGATATGCTTAACGCTTCTGGATAAGTTCCAGGCTGCATTCACCGAGATATATGGATCGTATCCGTATACTTCCATTCCCATATGGGTTGCAGCGTTGGCAACGAGTACACCGATGGCTCCGAGTCCGATGACACCAAGCTTCTTGCCTGAGATCTCGGTTCCCGCGAAGTTCTTCTTCTGCTTCTCTGCTGTCTTTGCGATGTTCTCATCATTCTGGTTGTCTAAGCACCAGTCGATACCACCGACGATATCTCTTGCTGCGTAAAGCATTCCTGCAAATACAAGCTCCTTTACACCATTTGCATTGGCACCAGGAGTATTAAATACAACAATACCCTGATCCGCACACTTGTCGAGCGGAATATTGTTGACTCCGGCTCCGGCACGCGCTACTGCAAGTAAATTCTCCGGCAGATCCAGATCATGCATTGCTGCACTTCTGACAAGCGCTGCGTCCGCGCCTGCAAGATCATCTACCTTCTTATAATCTTCTGAAAACAGATCCAAGCCGACTCCGGCGATTGGATTTAAACAAGTATAATTAAACATTATGCATTCTCCTCTTCAAACTTCTTCATGAAAGCAACGAGCTTCTCAACGCCTTCCTTAGGCATAGCGTTGTAGATGGAAGCTCTCATACCGCCAACGGTACGATGTCCCTTTAAGTTTACAAATCCTGCCTCAGTTGCCTCTTTGACAAACTTCGCATCAAGATCCTTATCACCGGTTACAAACGGAACATTCATCAGGGAACGATCCTCTTTTCTAACAGTTCCCTTGAACATCTTGCTCTGATCAAGATAATCGTAAAGGATCTGTGCCTTCTCGATGTTACGTTTCTGCATCTCCTCAAGTCCACCCATCTTCTTGAGCCACTTGAATACTTTACCGCAGATATAGATGCCGTAGCAAGGCGGTGTGTTGTATAAGCTGTCATTGTCTGCCTGTGTCTTCCACTTGAGCATGGTAGGTGTTCCCGGAAGTACATCATCTGTGATCAGATCCTCACGTGCAATCACAATAACCACACCTGCAGGTCCGATGTTCTTCTGTACACCACCGTAGATCACACCGTACTTAGTCACATCAACAGGCTCAGATAAGAAGCAGGAGGAAACGTCTGCAACTAATGTCTTACCCTTTGTGTTTGGAAGTGTCTTATACTTTGTTCCGTAGATTGTGTTGTTCTCACAGATATAAACATAATCAAGATCATCCGGGATGTCTAAATCTGAGCAGTCCGGAATATAGGAAAATGTCTCATCAGCCGACGATGCAAGCTCGATTGCCTCACCATACATCTTGGCTTCCTGGAACGCTTTCTTCGCCCACTGTCCGGTTACGATATATCCGGCTTTCTTATTCTTCATCAGGTTCATCGGAACTGCTGCAAACTGCTGCGATGCGCCGCCCTGCAAGAACAATACCTTATAGTTATCCGGAATGTTCATCAACTCTCTTAAGTCTTTCTCTGCTTCTTTGATGATATCGTCATATACTTTGGATCTGTGGCTCATCTCCATAACGGACATTCCACATCCTTTGTAATCCAGCATTTCATCTGCTGCTTCCTGCAGTACCTCCTCCGGCAATACGGCCGGTCCTGCTGAGAAATTGTACACTCTGCTCATTTCAAACTTCCTCCTAAATCTTTCTATAAAAATAATTTTTATACCTGTTTTACATCGTCCCCGTCAAAGCACTCACTGATCGGAGCACCCGGAGCAACCATCGGCCATACCTTATCATCCGAATCGATGATCGCATCGATCACAAACGGCTTCTTGCATACCAATGCTTCCTTAAATGCAGCTTCAAACTCTTCTCTTGTCGTAACTCGGCGGGCTTCTGCGCCCATCGCCTCGGCAAGCTTCACATAATCCACACCGTCATCGAGTACGGTTGCCGAATAATGCTTTTCATAGAAAAGTGTCTGCCACTGACGAACCATTCCGAGAACGTGATTGTTTACGATCACTTCGATCAATGGAAGGTTCTGTCTTGCTGCTGTCGCAAGTTCATTCATATTCATACGGAAACATCCATCTCCGGCGATATTGACTACCTGTTTATCCGGGTTGGCAGTCTGCGCACCGATTGCGGCACCCAGTCCGTATCCCATCGTACCGAGCCCTCCCGAAGTAAGAAGTGTTCTCGGTTTCCGATACTTAAAATACTGTGCAGCCCACATCTGATGCTGTCCGACTTCTGTGACAACGATTGCATCGCTTGCCATCTCGTAGATTTTCTCGATCATATACGGTCCGCTCAATCCAACCGGCGGATAAGTCATCGGATACTGTTTCTGATAATCCGTAATATGGGAAAGCCACTCTTTGTGACTCTGCTGCTCTAACTTTTCATCGATCTTGTCGAGAACCATCTTCACATCGCCGATCACACTGTGACTTACGATGATGTTCTTGTTGATCTCTGCCGGATCGATATCGATCTGTAAGATCTTCGCCTGCTTTGCAAACTTCTTCGGATTGCCAAGTACACGATCCGAGAAACGCACACCGACCGCGATCAGAAGATCACACTCGCTGACACCGAGATTCGATGTCTTCGTACCGTGCATTCCGAGCATTCCGGTGTAATTGTCCGACGTTCCGTCATAAGCGCCTTTACCCATCAGTGTATCGCACACCGGTGCATCCACGCGCTCGACAAACGCCTTAAGCTGCTCGCTCGCTCCGGAGAGAACAGCTCCACCGCCGACAAAGATATAAGGTTTCTTTGCCTTTGCGATCATATGTATTGCCTTCTCGATATCCGCATCGCCGAAAGTTCCTTCCTTCGGCTGCGGCATCACCGGCTCCTGTCTCTTATATTCCACTTTATTTGCAGTCACATCTTTTGTGATATCCACAAGCACCGGACCCGGTCTGTCTTTTCTTGCGATGGAAAAGGCACGACGGATCGTATCCGCCAGCTTTGTCACATCCTTGACGATGAAACTGTATTTTGTGATCGGAGTTGTAATACCTGCGATATCAATCTCCTGAAAACTGTCCTTGCCGAGAAGTGAAACTCCTACGTTACAGGTGATGGCAACCATCGGAATGGAATCCATGTAGGCTGTTGCGATTCCTGTGACGAGATTCGTTGCTCCCGGTCCGGAAGTTGCCATACAGACACCAACCTTTCCGGTACTTCTCGCATATCCGTCTGCCGCATGGGAGGCTCCCTGCTCATGGGAAGTCAGCACATGCCTGATCTCCGGATGCTTATACAATTCATCGTAGACATTTAAGATAGCACCGCCCGGATAACCGAACACGGTATCTACGCCCTGTTCTTTCAGGCATTCGATAATAACTTGTGATCCTGTCAACTGCATTTTCTAATCCTCTAATCTATTGTTCTTATTCCTTAATCTCTAATACGGCACCTCTGTTACCGGATGTAACAAGAGAAGCATATCTCTTCAGATAGCCGCTTGTAACCTTCGGCTCTCTCGGCTGCCACTTTGCACGGCGCGCCTCCATCTCCTCGTCAGACACATCGATGTTCAGTGTCATCTCAGGGATGTTGATCTTGATGATGTCGCCCTCTTCGACTAAAGCGATCGGTCCGCCGACGGCTGCCTCAGGCGATACGTGTCCGATGGAAGCACCTCTGGATGCTCCGGAGAAACGTCCGTCTGTAATTAAGGCTACGGAACTTCCGAGTCCCATACCTGCGATTGCGGAAGTCGGATTTAACATTTCGCGCATTCCAGGTCCGCCCTTCGGTCCTTCGTAACGGATGACAACAACGTCACCTTCCACGATCTTGCCGCCCTTGATGGCTGCGATCGCATCTTCCTCACAATCAAAGACTCTTGCAGGTCCCTCATGAACCATCATCTCGTCAACGACTGCGGAACGCTTTACAACCGATCCGTCCGGAGCAAGGTTACCCTTAAGGACTGCCAGACCGCCGGTCTTGCTGTATGGATTCTCAACCGGACGGATGACTTCCGGATTGCGGTTGACGGCTGTTGCAATATTCTCGCCGATCGTCTTTCCGGTTACGGTCATACAGTCGGTATTCAGAAGTCCGATGTCAGCCAGTTCTTTCATAACTGCATATACACCGCCTGCCTCGTTGAGATCCTCCATATAAGTAGGACCTGCCGGAGCAAGGTGACATAAGTTCGGTGTCTTCTCACTGATCGGATTTGCAAAGCTGATATCAAAATCAAAACCAATCTCATGTGCGATTGCCGGAAGATGGAGCATGGAGTTCGTGGAACATCCAAGTGCCATATCAACGGTCAACGCATTTAAGATAGAATCCTTTGTAATAATGTCTCTTGCACAGATATTCTTTCTGTACATATCCATAACTGCCATACCTGCATGCTTAGCAAGCTTGATTCTCTCGGAATATACAGCCGGGATCGTTCCGTTTCCACGAAGTCCCATACCAAGTGCCTCAGTCAGGCAGTTCATGGAGTTGGCGGTATACATACCGGAGCATGATCCACAGGTCGGACATACCTTGTTCTCGAACTCGGTAACATCTTCCTCGGTCATTGTTCCTGCTGCGTAAGAACCGACAGCCTCGAACATGGAAGAAAGGCTTCTCTTCTGTCCTTTAACGTGTCCTGCAAGCATCGGGCCGCCGGATACAAATACGGTCGGAAGATTCAGCCTTGCTGCCGCCATCAGAAGTCCCGGTACGTTCTTGTCACAGTTCGGAACCATAACCAGTGCATCGAACTGATGCGCGATCGCCATACACTCGGTCGAATCGGCGATCAGATCTCTTGTAACAAGAGAATACTTCATTCCAACGTGTCCCATCGCAATACCGTCACATACGGCAATAGCAGGGAATACCACCGGCACACCGCCGGCTTCCGCAACACCGAGTTTTACGGCGTCAACGATCTTATCAATATTCATATGACCCGGAACGATCTCATTATAAGAACTTACGATTCCGACCATAGGCTTTTTTAATTCTTCTGCGGTAAATCCCAATGCATTAAAAAGGCTTCGTGCAGGTGCCTGCTGCATACCGCTTCTTGCGTTATCACTAATCATTTTCTTATCTCCTTTTCTTGAACATCAGCCCATTCAAAATTTGCCTTCGGCAAAGGGCTGACGCTGCATGATTCGTTTTCTTTGAAAACGAATCACATTTTACACACGTTCCGCGATCAGATCACCCATCTGTGCGGTGCCGACCTGTGTAATTCCTTCTGTGCTCTCTCCTGCCTGTGGCATAATATCGATCGTGCGGTATCCCTCTTCGAGTACCTTCTTGACAGCAGCTTCGATTGCATCAGCCTCCTTGTCAAGATCAAAACTGTAACGAAGCATCATTGCTGCGCTTAAAATCGTTGCGATCGGGTTTGCAATGCCTTTGCCTGCAATATCCGGTGCGGATCCGCCACTCGGTTCATAAAGACCGAACTTCGTATCATTTAAGCTTGCGGATGATAACATTCCGATGGATCCGGTTACCATAGATGCCTCATCCGATAAGATATCTCCGAACATGTTCTCTGTTAAGATGACATCAAACTGCTTCGGATCCTTTACCAGCTGCATCGCACAGTTATCGACCAGCATATGCTCATAAGCCACTTCCGGATAATCCTCTGCCACTTCCTCGACAACCTTTCTCCAAAGTCTGGAAGAATCAAGTACATTTGCCTTGTCAACCGATGTCACTTTTTTGCGGCGTTTCATTGCAATATCAAATCCGCGCTTTGCAATTCTGCGGATCTCATTCTCATTATATGTCAGTGTATCGGTTGCGGTCATCACACCATCCACTTCTTCTGTCTTGCGTGCTCCGAAATACAGACCACCGGTCAGTTCTCGCATGATCATCATATCAAATCCGTCACCAATGATGTCATCACGGAGCGGACATGCCGCTTTCAGTTCCTTGTATAAATATGCAGGACGAAGATTTGCAAATAAGTTCAACGACTTACGAAGTTTTAACAGTCCTGCCTCCGGGCGAAGCTCCGGTGCGAGCTTATACCATGGGGAGGTTGATGTATTGCCGCCAATGGATCCCATCAGCACGGCATCACTTGCCAACGCGGTCTCAATTGCCTCATCGGTAAGTGGCACTCCCGTCGCATCAATCGAACATCCTCCCATTAAAATTTCTGTATAATGAAATTCATGATTGTATTTTTTCCCAATCTGATCTAAAACCTTTTTTGCCTCTGTAACGATCTCCGGTCCGATTCCGTCACCAGAAATCACGCCAATTTGACACTGCATGCTTTCTCCTCTTTTCTTTCCAAAAAATCTATTACTTATAAATATATAGCAATGCGGCTTTCTTTTCAACTAAAATACTATTTTACTTTTTCATAAAATTAATAACCTGATGTTATGAAACCTTTGTTTACTATTCCCAAAAGTTGTAAAAAGTTTACGCGTTACCACGTAAAAGCGTGCGATTGCAAAAAGGGAGCCGCCCTATGACGACTCCCCTTCGTTGTTATTATTTGGATTCAGTAGCTTCTGTGGCCTTCTCAACCTCAGAGATTGCTGCCTTCTGCATCGGAATACGGCAGTTCTTGTTGTTACCAAATTCTACGATAACGGTATCGTCAACAATGTCAATGATGGTTCCGTAGAATCCCGAGATGGTAAGAACAGTATCGCCTACAGCAACTTCAGAAAGCATTAACTCTTTCTTCTTCTGTTCCTTCTTCTGTGGACGGATCATGATAAAATACATAACTCCGAAAATGATAACCAGCCATAAGATCATTCCGATCATAGAACCTGCACCGGCTCCGCTTGTTGAATCAGCTAAAATTGAATACATCAATTTATCCTCCTAAATTAAAATACTATAGAATATAGTACACAATTTTTGTGTATTGGGCAAGCTTTTTATGCTTTTTTTATAATGTTACCCCAATAGGAACTATTCTCCCGCATTCATGCGATCAAGCTTGTCCTTCTTGTACGCCGCGAATCTTCCATCATCTAAGGCATCGCGGATCTCCTCCATCATTGTATTGTAGAAATACAGATTATGAAGCACGCAAAGACGCATTCCAAGCATTTCCTTCGCCTTCAGAAGGTGACGGATGTAGGCACGGCTGTAGGTACGACATGCCGGACACTGGCAGCCCTCCTCGATCGGGCGCATATCTTTTTCATACTTCTGGTTGAACAGGTTCAGCTTCCCATGGTTCGT
The DNA here is from genome assembly GCA_934358675.1 of uncultured Agathobacter sp. GTDB lineage: Bacteria > Bacillota > Clostridia > Lachnospirales > Lachnospiraceae > Roseburia. Next base: position 40,297 of record CAKRKX010000009.1, read on the forward strand.
ATATACGTGTCCGTGACGACCATTGCGGCTCGGATATACACAGTCGAAGAAATCAATTCCCCGTTCAACACCCTCTAAAATATTCGCCGGAGTTCCGACACCCATCAGATACGTCGGCTTATTGACCGGAAGATACGGAACCGTCTCATCAAGAATGTGATACATTTCCTCATGGCTCTCCCCCACCGCGAGTCCTCCGACTGCGTATCCGTCCAGCTCCATCTCCGCAATCCGCTTTGCATGATCAATGCGGATATCTTCATAGATTGCTCCCTGATTGATACCAAACAACAGCTGTTCTCTGTTGATCGTATCCTCAAGTGAATTCAGTCTTGCCATCTCCCGCTTGCATCGCTCCAGCCAGCGCGCCGTCCGGTTAACGGAATTTTCAACATATGTGCGGTCCGCAACACTTGACGGGCACTCGTCAAAAGCCATCGCAATCGTTGATCCGAGATTGGACTGGATCTGCATGCTTTCCTCCGGCCCCATAAAAATCTTAGCTCCGTCAATATGCGAGCGGAAGAAAACACCTTCTTCTTTGATCTTTCTTAAACCGGCAAGAGAAAACACCTGAAATCCGCCGGAATCCGTAAGGATCGGACGATCCCATGCCATAAATTTATGAAGTCCTCCGACCTCTTTGATCAGTTTGTCTCCGGTACGCACATGCAGATGATAAGTGTTTGACAGTTCCACCTGACAGTGAATCTCTCTTAAATCATCGGTTGATACAGCACCCTTGATCGCACCGACCGTTCCGACATTCATAAATACCGGTGTCTGGATATCTCCGTGCACCGTATGGAACGTACCGCGCTTGGCGCGGCCTTCCTGTTTTAGCAATTCATATGTAGCCATTTATGTTTCTTCCTCTTTCATTGTTTTACTTATGTATTCTGCGGATCAGAACGCCATTCGACAAAAGCGTCGAATCAATATAGTGGCGGGCAAGCAGGATTTCTCCCTGCTGTTCCGCCTCAATATCCTCCTCGCAGCAATTGATCAGCACTTCCACGTAACAATCGGGGAAATCCACTTTCTGGAACTGAATCACACGCTTATGATCCGCATAATCATCCGGGAAATGGAAATTACGGCTTTTCAGAAGCGGCTCCTGTCTGCGCAGGCGGATAAGTGTTGCAATGATCTCGCTCCTCTCGGCATATTTGCCGGCCTCTATATCGCTCCAGGGCATGCAGCGGCGGCAATCCGGATCATAGCTTCCCTCCATTGCAAGCTCCGTTCCGTAATAGATACACGGGCTGCCCGGCATCGCAAAAAGTACCGCAAGCTGCGCAAAATACTCGTCCAGATTCTTGACATCCGAGCGCAGACGCTTCGTATCGTGAGAATCCAACAGATTAAAAAGCACATCGTTCGTCTGCTGCATATAGCTTGTGTAGCAGCGATTGATCGTATACTCGAAATCCTCGTTCGTCAGGCTTTTATCGATCCAGAAATCCTTAATGCTTTGGCCAAGCGGATAATTCATGACCGCATCAAACTCATCGCCACGTAGCCATGGCAGCGCATTATGCCAGATTTCACCAAGAATGTAGATATCCGGATTGATTTCTTTCACTCTCGCATGCAGCTCCTTGCAGAATCGATGCGACACTTCATTTGCCACATCCAGGCGGATTCCATCAATTCCGTAATGCTCCACCCAGTTTGCACAGATATCCACAAAATATTTTCTCACCGCAGGGTTGTTGGTATTCAACTTTGGCATACCATCATAAAAAGCAAACGTATAAATCTGCTTCTTCTTTGCAGCCTGTCCGTTCCTGTCAAACGGCCACTCATTGATCATAAACCAGTCATAGTATTCCGACTCCGGTCCTTTTGCAAGCACATCCTGCCACGGTGCAAAATAATAACCGCAGTGATTGAATACACCGTCAAGCATCACCCGGATGCCTCGCTTATGCGCCTCTTTAACCAGCCGGATCAGCGTCTCCTCATCCCCGAAACGAGGATCGATCTTCGTGTAATCCGTCGTATCGTACTTGTGATTTGAAGGGGACTCATTGATCGGTGTCAGATACAATCCGTTGATTCCGAGATTCTGCAGATAGTCCAGCTTGCTCGTAATACCGGCCAGATCTCCGCCAAAGCATTCATCGTTTGTCACGCTTCCGTGATCACGCCACGGTACTACATTGTCCGGATCAATGGAATGATCCCCGTTACAGAAACGGTCCGGAAAGATCTGGTACCATACCGTATCGTTTACCCACGCCGGTGTACGCGGCACATCACACGGATTCATCCACGGAAATACAAAACACTGACGGCTTCTGCCTTCCAAGTGCATCTGTTCGTCGCTGACAAATCCATCCTCAAAGAAAAACCAGCTTTCCTCTGCTGTCTGCAGCTTAAAATAATACTTCAGACGTTTAAACTCCGGCCGAACCGTAGTGGTCCACCAGATCTGATTCTTCAGGCGTTTTTTATAAATAATGGCTTCTTCCGCTCCATCCCAGTGCTCTCCGCCGCCTAAGATTCCGGCAGCAAACGGATCCCCCAGTATGATCGATACCGATTCCACATCATATCCGGTTTTAATATTAATAATCAACTCATCTTCATTCAGCGGGTAGCAATAATTGTCACTCGCCTGATGATATACCGCATTAAAATCCATAAATTACCTCTTTTTCTCAATATATATACTCCTTTAGAAATTTTAACATAAGTTTCTTGACTATTCAACGTAAGGTTTTCTATAATGACATACAGTAGAAACTATCGAACATATTTTAGGAGGCAATTATGGCAGGCTCATCATTTGGAAATCTATTTCGTATCACAACCTGGGGGGAATCACACGGTAAAGGCATCGGTGTCGTCGTGGACGGCTGTCCCGCAGGACTTCCGCTGTGTGAGGAAGATATCCAGATTTTTTTGGATCGGCGTAAACCTGGTCAGTCCAAGTTTACAACCCAGCGTAACGAAAGTGATACGGTTGAGATAGCATCCGGTGTATTCGAAGGAAAGACAACCGGAACCCCAATCTCCATGATGGTCTGGAATAAGGATCAGCATTCTTCCGACTACAGCGAGATTGCCTCTTACTATCGTCCGGGACATGCCGACTATTGTTTCGATGAGAAATACGGATTCCGCGATTACAGAGGCGGCGGACGCTCATCCGGCCGCGAGACGATCGGTCGTGTCGCAGGCGGAGCGATTGCAATCAAAATCTTAGAGCAGATGGGAATCTCGTTTCTGACCTACACGAAATCGATTGGACCGGTCAGCATCGATCCCGCTTTGTTTGACGCTTCGGAAATCACAAACAATAAATTATATATGCCGGATGCAGATACCGCTGTCAAAGCTGCCGATTATCTTGAACAATGCTTAAAGGAACAGAATTCTTCCGGTGGAATCGTGGAGTGTGTTATAAACGGGCTCCCGGTCGGACTCGGCGATCCGGTTTTTGATAAGCTGGATGCCAATCTTGCCAAGGCAATCGTATCCATCGGTGCTG
>CAKRKX010000010.1 GCA_934358675.1 uncultured Agathobacter sp.
GATCAATGTCTTGTGGCAGAGATCGCCCATCTCGTTGAGGTGCTCGATCTCCATATTAATGATACGCTCCATATGCGGCTGATAGATGCGTGTGATTCGTCCGTTTGCGATATGTTTGCGCAGCACCATGCAGAATGTCGGTGCTGTCAGCGGACTCGGTTTATTCTCGTCCGTCAGATAGAGAAACGGAAGAGAAGCACTCGCAGAGATTGCGACACGAAACTGTCCGTTTGTTCCTTTGCAGGTGAGTAACAGTTCGTCATTCTCCGGCTGTGCGATCTTGCTGATCTTACTATTTAAAACGGTCTGGTTTAATTCGTGGACCAGACTTGCGATTACGATTCCGTCAAAAGCCATAGTTGCCTCCTAAATTCGTTCATAATTTATTATTATAATATGGATCGCCCGAAAATCCAAGAACGGATGCATCAATTTGTGTTGAAATGAAATCAGGCAAAATGCTATAATTGGTTTTAAAGATGGGAGTGAAAGGAGAAACTGACTATGAAAAACGTGAATTTTAAAAAAAGTAGTTTGATACTACATTTTTTCGCGATCATGCTGGTTATGGTAATGCTGATTTCAAATATCAGCATCGACACACAGGCGAAAACAAGCACAAAAAAGGACACGACATCCGATAATGTTACCGAATGTGCGTATAAGAACAAAGAGAAGATTTACCTGAATAAAAAGTGGAAATATGCGGATCATGCGAAGATTACTTCCGGTTATGCCGTCTTTTACAAGGCAAAAAAGAACCGCAAAGACATCATCGTCGGAATCAATGCCGGACATGGAACAAGCAATGTCGGATCAACAAAAACGCTTTGCCATCCGGATGGTTCTGCGAAAGTGACCGGCGGAACAACCAGTGCAGGCTCGACCAGTGCGATCGCGGTCTCCGGCGGCATGACGTTTCGGGACGGAACAAAGGAGAGTACCGTGACACTTAAAATGGCAAAGATTTTAAGAAAGAAACTTCTTGCAGAGGGCTACGATGTTCTGATGATCCGGAACAGCAAGGATGTTCAGCTGGATAACGTGGCAAGAACGGTAATCTGTAACAATGTTGCAGACTGTCATATTGCGTTGCACTGGGACGGAGACGGTCTTAAATATGATAAAGGCTGTTTTTATATCGGGGTGCCGGACAAACTTAAGAATATGAAGCCGGTTTCCGAGCATTGGAAAGAGCATGAAGCTTTAGGTGCCGCTCTGATCAAAGGACTTGAAAAAGAAAAAGTAAAAATCAACGGAAAAGGCCGTATGGCGATCGATCTGACACAGACTTCTTACAGCACGATTCCTTCTGTTGATATCGAACTTGGAAACCAGTCATCGGATCACAGTGATAAAACATTGGAAACGCTGGCGGACGGACTGACGCGCGGTGTGAAAAAATTCGCAAAAAAGAATTTGTAAACCATGCACTTTTTGAAAAGCAATATTTGACGAATCAGGAAAATAGCATTATAATACACCTATCTATGCATAGACTATGCATTTTGACAGGAGATATGTGGCATGATTAAAAGTATGACAGGTTTCGGACGGTGTGAAGTTGCGGACGAGAAGCGCAAGTTTACCGTCGAACTTAAGTCTGTGAATCATCGTTATCTGGATGTGAATATAAAGATGCCGAAGAAGCTGAATTTCTTTGAGAGTGCGATCCGCAATCTGCTCAAGGAATACATTGAGCGAGGCAAGGTGGATGTCTACATCACATACGAAGATTACACGGAAGATAATTATACACTCCGCTACAATTCGGCGCTTGCTGCCGAATATCTCGGATATCTGAAATCGATGGCACAGGAGTTTCAGCTTGAGAATGATATTCGTGTCAGTACTCTTTCCCGTTATCCGGACGTTCTTGTGATGGAAGAACAGGATATCGATGAGAAGGAACTGTGGAGCGGACTTGAGAAAGCTTTGCGCGGCGCATGCGAACAGTTTGTTGAAAGCCGTGTCAAAGAAGGTGAAGCTTTAAGAGATGACCTTCTTGATAAACTGGATGTAATGCTTATTGATGTGGATTTCATCGAGGATCGTTCTCCGCAGATCATGAAAGAATACAGAACCCGTCTGGAAGAGAAGATTCAGGAGATCCTCGGCGACCGGCAGATTGATGATGCACGCATCGCAACGGAAGTTACGATCTATGCGGATAAGGTTTGTGTGGATGAGGAGACGGTTCGACTGAGAAGCCATATTCTGACAATGAAGGATACACTTCTTGCCGGTGGTTCAATCGGACGTAAGCTTGATTTTATTGCACAGGAGATGAACCGTGAAGCAAACACGATCCTCTCGAAAGCGAACAATATTGAAATTTCCGATGTCGGAATCAATTTGAAGACCGGTATCGAGAAAGTTCGTGAACAGATTCAGAACATTGAGTAAGAAGGTAAGTTAAAATGAGTGACAAAGGTAAGTTGGTCGTTGTATCCGGATTTTCAGGTGCCGGCAAAGGAACGCTGATGAAGGCGCTGATGGAACAGTATGGCGAGCATTATGCGCTGTCTGTTTCTGCGACGACGCGGGATCCGAGACCCGGAGAGAAAGACGGTGTCGATTATTTTTACATGACAACCGAGAAATTTAAGCAGATGATCGAGGCAGATGAGCTGATCGAGTATGCACAGTATGTGAAGAACTATTATGGTACACCGAAAGCTTATGTACAGCAGCAACTGGATCTCGGAAAGAATGTGATTCTTGAGATTGAGATTCAGGGAGCGCTTAAGATCAAGGAACAGTTCCCGGATACGATTTTAATGTTTGTAACCGCTCCGGATGCCAAGACGCTTCGCGATCGCCTGGTCGGTCGTGGAACGGAGACGCAGGATGTCATTTATGCGCGGCTTGCGCGTGCCTGTGAGGAATCCGAAGGCATTGAAAATTATGATTATTTAGTGGTAAACGATACCGTGGAGCACGGTGTGGAAGTTATTCATCAACTGATCGACGATGAGAGAAGCGGACATACCGAACAGAACGCGGCATACCGTGTATCAGCTAATATAGATTTTATCAATAATATGAGGGAAGAGCTTGTAGGCTTTTCGAAAGGAGAATAATACTATGATACATCCATCCTATGTAGAATTAATGAAAGTTGTTAACGACGGTGTTGAGATCGGTGAGGAACCTGTTGTAAACAGCCGTTATTCCATCGTTCTTGCTACTGCAAAGCGTGCAAGACAGATTATTGCAGGCGCAGAGCCGATGATCGAGAATCCGAAATGCAATAAGCCTCTTTCTATCGCTGTAGAAGAGTTATACCGCGGCGATGTCAAGATTGTATCGGAAGAGGAAGACAATAACTAATACGACAAGAGGGAGTGACGTCTGTCATTCCTTTTTTTGAGCGAGAGGAATTATGAAATTATTATTTATTTCACTTGGCTGTGACAAGAATCTTGTAGATTCCGAGTATATGATCGGAATGCTTACCAGCCATGGAATTACACTGACGGATGATGAGACGGAAGCGGACATTATCATTGTCAACAGCTGCTGTTTTATCGGAGATGCCAAGGAGGAAAGTATCAATACGATCCTTGAGATGGCAGAACAGAAGAAAACCGGTGTATGTAAATCACTGATCGTGACCGGCTGTCTGACACAGCGCTATCAGGAAGAAGTGAAAAAGGAGATTCCGGAGGTGGATGCCATCCTCGGAACAAACTCCTACGATGCCATCTGGGAAGCGGTGCAAAGCACAATGGAGCATAAATTCTATGAGAATTTCCATACGCTGACCGGACTCCCGACACACACGACAAAGCGTACCGTCACGACCGGCGGACATTTCGCTTATTTGAAGATCGCGGAAGGCTGTAATAAGAATTGCACGTACTGTGTGATCCCTTCTGTGCGCGGACGATATCGCAGTGTTCCAATGGAAGAACTGGTGGCTTCTGCAAAAGAACTGGTAGAAGGCGGTGTCAAAGAACTGATCCTTGTTGCACAGGAGACAACCCTCTACGGTGTGGATCTGTATGGAGAAAAAAGCCTTCATAAGCTGCTCGATGCATTAAACGGGATTTCCGGTCTGTTCTGGATTCGCATTATGTACTGTTATCCGGAAGAAATTTATGAGGAACTGATCGATGCGATGATCCGTGACAAGAAAGTATGCCATTATCTGGATATGCCGATCCAGCACTGCAACGATGAAATCCTGCGCCGTATGGGTCGCAAAACAAACAAGGCGGAGCTGATTGAACGCATTGCACATCTCCGTGCTCGTGTTCCGGATATCACGCTTCGTACCACGCTAATCTGTGGCTTCCCAGGAGAGACACCGGAGATGCACGAGGAACTGATGCAGTTTGTCAATGACATGGAATTTGATCGACTTGGTGCATTTACCTACTCTGCGGAGGAGGGAACACCGGCGGCCGAGATGCCGGATCAGATTGATGAGGAAGTCAAAAAAGACTGGCAGGCGGATGTCATGGAGCTTCAGGAGGAAGTGATCTTCGATAAGAACGATGCGATGAAAGGCACCGAATTATATGCCTTTATCGAGGGCAAAGTTGCGGACGAGAATGCGTATGTCGGAAGAACTTACCGTGACGCGCCGAGCGTAGATGGCTATATTTTTATCAATACCGAGGAAGAACTTATGACAGGTGATATTGCGAAAGTACGTGTCACCGGTGCTTATGAATATGATCTGATAGGAGAGTTATTATGAATTTACCGAACAAATTAACGCTTTTTCGCGTAATACTGATTCCTTTTTTTGTATTCTTTTTACTGGCTCCGTATTTTGAAGGATACGGAAATTATATTGCAGTTGTAATCTTTATCGTTGCAAGCATCACAGACTTTCTTGACGGAAAAATCGCCAGAAAATATAATCTGGTGACAAATTTCGGCAAGTTTATGGATCCGCTTGCAGACAAGCTGCTTGTAAGCTCTGCTTTGATCAGTCTGATCGCTCTGGAGAAGATTCCGGCGTGGATCGTTATTGTGATCATTGCGAGAGAATTCATTATCAGCGGATTCCGTCTTGTCGCGGCGGACAACGGCGTTGTGATCGCTGCGAGCTATTGGGGCAAGTTTAAGACGGCTTTCCAGATGGTTACCGTCATCGTACTGATCCTTAACATTCCGGGCAAGGCATTTGACATCATCGGTACGGTACTGATCTATATTTCACTGGCGCTTACCGTGATTTCGCTGATCGACTATCTTGCAAAGAACAAGGATGTCTTAAAGGAACAGAAATAGCATCCGTTACGGAGGAATAAAACATGAGAATTATCGCTGGAACAGCGCGCAGTCTCCCGCTAAAAACCATTGATGGAATGGACACAAGACCAACGACAGACAAAACAAAAGAAACGCTTTTTAACGTATTGCAGATGGATGTGCCAGGTTCCTATTTTCTGGATCTGTTTGCCGGAAGCGGCCAGATCGGACTTGAGGCTTTAAGCCGAGGCGGAGCATATGCTGTATTTATCGAGAACAATCGCAAAGCGGCGAAATGCATCGAAGAAAATATCGCCTTTACAAAGTTTGACAGGCAGACCATGCTGCTTACGATGGATGTGATCAGCGGATTGCATTCATTGGAAGGAAAATATACTTTTGATCTGATCTTTATGGATCCGCCGTATCGCCACGGACTGGAGGAGGAAGTGCTTCGTTTTCTGCCCCATTCGTCACTTCTTAAGCCGGATACAAGAATTGTTGTCGAGGCATCTCTTGACACGAATTTCGATTATCTGGACGAACTTGGCTTTGAGATCGATAAATTTAAGAAGTACAAAACCAACATGCATGTATTTATACGAAAGAAATAGGAGACAGACAAATTATGAAAAAGGCAATCTATCCGGGTAGCTTTGATCCGGTTACGTTCGGACACATGGATATCATTACAAGGTCCTCGCAGATTGTAGATGAACTGGTCGTCGGAGTGCTGAATAACAGCGCAAAAAATTCGTTGTTTTCTTTAGAAGAACGTGTTAGTATGATTAAAGAGATGACAAAGGATATGCCGAATGTGACGGTAGCTTCTTTTGACGGTCTGCTGGTTGATTTCATGAACGAAATTGACGCAACGATCATTGTTCGAGGTCTTCGCGCTGTTACGGATTTTGAATATGAGCTGCAGATCGCACAGGCAAATCATGTGCAGGATTCAAAGATTGAAACGATCTTTTTGACAACGGATCTGAGATATTCCTATCTCAGTTCAACGATTGTAAAGGAATTTGCCTCCTACGGTGGTGACATCACTAATTTTGTACCGGAATGTTTTATTGATCGAATTTACGACAAATATAAGAATAAGTAGTTATCATTTTTTGCTTTGAAGGCAGAACAGGTAAGGAGAATCAGAATTATGAGCAGTAAGATGGAACAGATTATTGAGGAAATTGAAGAGTATATCGACGGTTGTAAGTTTCAGCCGCTTTCGAGTACGAAGATCATTGTAAATAAAGAAGAACTGGAAGAACTGATCGCAGAACTTCGCGCCAAGACACCAGAGGAGATCAAACGCTATCAGAAAATCATCAGCAATAAGGAGGCTATCCTTGCTGATGCGCAGGCGAAAGCAGATCAGATTATCGCACAGGCACAGGTGCAGACATCTGAACTTGTCAGTGAACATCAGATCATGCAACAGGCCTATGCTCAAGCAAATGAAGTGGTTATGATCGCCACAAAGCAGGCACAGGAGATCCTCGACAATGCAACGAACGAGGCAAACAGTATCCGTATGGGTGCCGTTGGCTATGTCGATGATCAGCTTCGCGGTATTGAGGACATTCTTGCGAATTCCATTGAGACATCCCGCGCAAGATCTGAGAATCTGGTTCAGTCACTGCAGGGATTCCTTGATGTCGTATCACAGAACCGTGCGCAGCTTTTTCCGGCAGAACCGGAGGAAGAAGAGGTTGGCGAGGAAAAGCCTGCTCAGGCAGAAGGCAATCAGCCGGAGGTTACCAATATTTCGATTTCAACCGAGTCTGCCGACGAAGAGTAAGAATATACCGCCTGTTATAACAAGCAGAAGAATCCGTAATTTGTGCCTGCAATAACTGCACATGGACAGATCGGTCGAACTTAAAACAGATGCCGTCTGGAAGAGTCCGCTGATTCCGTTTAGCGATAGAAAAAGCAGCGCAAGCAGATATTTTGCAGGGTAAGCGATGTCGGAGAGCCTGAGCATTGCAATTCCGTTGGTGACTTCCATACATCCGGTCATCAGCAGCGGAACAAATGTCTGTTTCCATGGAACTGAGCGCAGCATTTTGGCAAGAATCGAGAACATCATAATATAACCACATATTTTCAGTAATGTTTCGAATCCGTTTATAATACCGGCATCAACGATTTGCATATTCATTTGAAATCTTGATGCCGTGTTTTTTTGTTTATACGGCGTATGATTTTTGCTTCGAATAAGAAGAAACATTCCGTAAAGAAACGGGATGCCGTACAATAACAGGTAAAAGGCAGCGTTGACTTTCAGCTGTAATATTTCATGCAAAGCTGTTGTTACGAATATCGGGCTTAAATTGTTCGTAAAGACACACAGAAGTTGTGCATGTTCTTTTTCTATCCGATGATTCCGGTAAAGATCCGCTGTGAGTTTGCCCCCGATCGGGAAACCGAATAGAAAGCCGCAGAGGATTACATACCATTCTTCGGCTGCGAGAAAGCCGTTTGGATTACGCTTTTGCGACGCGAAAAGATTGGATTGCAACACAACATAGGAAAGAATTGAAAACGGAAGTAATGTCGGCAAAATCTGATCAAACCACAGAATGAGCCCCTGTCGGGATGCCTCCAAAGCGTCCTGCGGGAAAAATATAAAATAGAAAAGCAGTAGAATAACAATACAAAAGCAAACGAATTTTTTCATATCATAATTTATGTAAACAAGGAGGAATCTATGATGTTATCTGAAAAATTATATCCACAGAGAGTGTTTTACTATTTTGAACAGATTGCGGCGATCCCGCACGGATCAAGAAATACAAAGGCAATCAGTGATTATCTTGTAAATTTTGCAAAGGAACATAACCTTACCTGGTATCAGGATGAGAGTAACAACGTTGTTATCGTTAAGGAAGCGTCGGAAGGATACGAGGCTGCCGAGCCGATCATCATTCAGGGACATATGGATATGGTCTGTGAGAAAGAAAAAGGCGTGGACATTGACTTTGAGAAAGACGGCTTAAAACTTTATGTGGACGGTGATTTCTTAAAGGCAGAGGGCACAACGCTCGGCGGAGATGATGGTATCGCAGTCGCTTATGCGCTTGCTTTGCTTGAGTCGGACGAGATCGCGCACCCGAAGCTTGAAGTTGTGATCACGGTGGATGAGGAGATTGGTATGCTCGGTGCGGATGCGATTGATCTGTCGATGCTGACCGGACACACGATGTTAAATATTGACAGTGACGTGGAGGGAAGCTTCCTGACCGGATGTGCCGGCGGTATGGCGGTCAATGTGACTCTCCCGGTAAAACGTGTGACACAGAGTGGACGGAAAGTTTCCCTCACCGTAACCGGGCTTGAGGGCGGTCACTCCGGAAGTGAGATCGATAAGGAACACGGCAACGCCAATATCCTGATGGGACGTGTGCTCCGCACCTTGTTTGAGGAGACCCCGTTTGGAATCATCTCACTTGCCGGTGGACTGAAAGACAACGCCATTCCAAGAGAATGTGTGGCAGAACTTCTTGTCCCACAGGAAAATGTTAACCTTGTAAAAGAAATCGCTGACAATTTGAGCGCTGAGCTGAAAAAAGAATTTGTCGTTGCAGATCCGGCTGTTGTTGTGGAATTTGAGAATCTCGGCGAGGCGGAAGCGGACATTCTTGATTTCGCATCGGTCAGCCGTGTGATCTTCTACTTAAGAAGCGTACCGAACGGCGTGCAGAATATGAGCCAGGTAATGCATGGACTCGTTGAGACTTCCCTGAACCTTGGAATTATGGAATTGAAGGAAGATGCATTATATACTGTCACTTCAATCCGAAGCAGTGTCGGCACACGCAAAGCTGATCTGTTGGATCGTGTGACCGGAGTTGTAGAGCTTTTAGGCGGAGAGGTCGAAGTGGAAGGCGATTATCCGGCATGGGAGTACAAGCAGGATTCCTCGCTTCGCCCACAGATTGCCAAAGTATATGAAAAACTTTACGGTAAGGAGCCGATGTTCGAGACGATTCATGCCGGACTGGAATGCGGTCTGTTATCCGATAAGATCAAGGATCTTGACTGTGTATCCTTCGGACCGGACAATTTTGATATTCACACCCCGAAGGAGCGTCTCAGCATTTCCTCAACCGGACGAGTATGGGATTTCATCGTAGAATTCCTGCGTCAGGCAAAATAAGAATATGATGAGATTGGACAAATTCCTTGCGGATGCCGGACTTGGCACGCGCTCGGAAGTAAAAAAACAATTAAAAAGCGGTATTGTTTCGGTGAACGGAGCCGTCTGTAAACGACCGGAAGAGAAGATTGATCCATCTAGGGATCTGATTGTCGTCGGCGGTAAGACGGTAGAATATGAGTTGAGTTCTTATTACCTGTTCTATAAGCCGGCAGGATGTGTTACCGCAAAATCCGACTCCATGCACCAAACGGTTATGGATTATTTCCCGGATCAGGTAAAGAAAGACTCTTCACCGGTCGGAAGACTGGATAAAGATACCGAAGGTCTTCTTATTATCACGAATGACGGTGCGCTCAATCATCATCTGATGAGCCCTGCGCACCATGTGAAAAAGATGTATTATGCGGTGTTGGATAAAGCAGTACCAAGCGAAGCGGTTACGCTTTTTGCAGAAGGTGTTGACATCGGGGATGAAAAGTTGACACTCCCGGCAGAACTGGAAATTTTACCGGTGGAGACCGATGAAGCCGGTAATCCGGTCTATCACGCGAATCTTACGATTGCGGAAGGCCGTTTTCATCAGGTAAAGCGCATGTTCGAAGCGGTCGGATGTAATGTGGTCTATCTGAAACGAGTTTCGCTCGGTGTGTTGACTCTCGGTGAATTAAAGCCGGGTGAATACCGCAAATTGACAGAAAATGAGATTGAGGCTTTGCGCAAGTAAGCCTTTTTATAATACATCAGGCATTGCCTGATATTCGATGTAAGGAGAAACAATGTACGAAGGTTATCTTCCAATTTCAAAACAGGATATGATCGATCGCGGGATTGAACAGCTTGACTTTGTCTATGTGTGCGGCGATGCCTATGTGGATCATCCATCGTTCGGTCATGCGATCATTGCACGTATTTTAGAATCACACGGTTATACAGTCGGAATCATCTCCCAGCCGGATTGGAAGGATGATGCGTCCATCTCGATCCTTGGCGTTCCACGCCTCGCTTTTATCGTGACCGCGGGCAATATGGATTCGATGGTCAACCATTATTCCGTTTCAAAGAAGCGCAGAGCGATGGATTCCTACACACCGGGCGGCGTGATGGGCAAGCGTCCGGATTACGCCACGGTCGTGTACTGCAACCTGATCCGCCATACTTATAAAAATACACCGATCGTCATCGGCGGAATCGAGGCAAGTCTGCGGCGCATGGCGCATTACGATTACTGGTCAAACAAGGTTAAACGCTCGATTCTTCTTGATTCCGGAGCGGATCTTATCTCTTACGGAATGGGAGAGCGTAGCATCGTCGAGATTGCTGATTCACTGAATGCCGGAATTGACATCAAGGATATCACGTTTATTGAGGGAACTGTTTTTAAGACGAAAAACCGTGACATCATCTACGATGCGATTGAACTTCCGGATTATGACGAGATCAAGGAAGATAAACGCAAATTTGCATCAAGTTTTTATACGCAGTATTGCAATACCGATCCTTTCTCCGGAAAACGACTGTTTGAGCCGTACGGCGGAACGACATTCGTTGTACAGAATCCGCCCGCAAAGCCTCTGAATCAGGATGAGATGGATGCAGTCTATGCACTGCCTTACATGCGAAATTATCATCCGTCTTACGAAGAAGCAGGAGGTGTTCCTGCAATCCGTGAGATCAAATTCTCGCTGATCAGCAATCGCGGATGCTTCGGCGGCTGCAGTTTCTGTGCGTTGACATTCCATCAGGGAAGAATCATTCAGACGAGAAGCCACGAATCGATCATTGAGGAAGCGAAACTGATTACCGACGATCCAGACTTTAAGGGCTATATTCACGATGTCGGAGGTCCGACTGCAAACTTCCGTGCCCCGGCATGCAGCAAGCAGATGACAAAGGGAGCCTGTCCAAAGAAGCAATGCCTTTTCCCGACACCTTGCAAGAACCTTGAAGTGGATCATAAGGATTATATTGCACTGCTTCGAAAATTACGTGAACTGCCTAAGGTTAAGAAGGTCTTTATCCGTTCGGGAATCCGTTTTGATTATCTGATGTATGACAAAGACCGAACTTTCCTTCGTGAGCTTTGCGAGCATCATGTAAGCGGTCAGCTTAAGGTGGCACCGGAACATATCAGTAATGCGGTATTACAGAAGCTTGGAAAACCGAGCGTGGAAGTGTACAACAGCTTCGTGAAGGCTTACAAGGATATGAATAAGAAGATCGGTAAGGAACAGTACCTCGTGCCGTACCTGATGTCTTCGCATCCGGGTTCAACCCTGAAGGAAGCAATCGAACTTGCAGAGTATCTGCGCGACCTTGGTTATATGCCGGAGCAGGTACAGGATTTCTATCCGACACCGTCGACGATCTCAACCTGTATGTATTACACAGGACTCGATCCGCGAACAATGGAATCGGTCTATGTTGCGACAAATCCGCATGAAAAAGCGATGCAGCGGGCATTGATCCAGTACCGCAACCCGAAAAACTATGATCTGGTGCATGAAGCGCTGGTAAAAGCCGGACGTGAGGATTTGATCGGTTTTGATAAGCATTGTCTCATCCGCCCGCGCAAGTTTCATTCTTCAAGCGGATACGGACAGGGAACCGGAAAGAATGCTTCCGGTAAAAATTCAAAGAATTCCGGCAACAGGAATCAATCTTCAAGAAATGGCGGCAATAAATATGCAGCTTCTGGCAAAAACGTGCCGAAGAACGGTTCAACAAAGAACAATGCTGCAAAAACCAAGAAAAAGACGATACGAAATATTCATAAAAAGAAGTAAAACGAATTTATCATGAGAGAATTTATCATCGGAGAGAACGAGGCCGGACAACGCCTTGACAAATATTTAAAGAAAATCCTGCCGAACGCATCCACCGGTTTCCTGTACAAGATGCTCAGGAAGAAGAACATCACCTGTAACAAGGCAAAGATGACCGGCAAGGAACAGTTGAAAAAGGGCGATAAGGTTCAGGTATTCTTCAGCGAGGAGACGATCACGAAGTTTATGCAGGACCCTGAAGTGCTGAAAGCAGAATATGAGCAGCTGAAAGCACTTCCAATGAAGGGGCTTCGTGTGGTTTATGAAGATGCGGATATTCTGATCGCGGACAAGCCGTACAACATGCTTTCACAGAAGGCGAAGGATACTGATCTGTCTGCCAACGAATATCTGCTCGGGTACCTGATCCGTTCGGGAAGCCTTGAACTTGAAGGCTTCGCAAGCTTTCGCCCCTCTGTCTGTAACCGTCTTGACCGTAACACGACAGGGCTGCTTCTTATGGGCAAAAGCCTAAGCGGTTCCCAGACACTTTCTCAGATGTTGAAGGAGCGCACGATCCGGAAATTCTATCGTGCTCTGGTTGTCGGAGAAGTGAAGGAACCGGCGCACTTATCCGGATACCTGAAAAAGGATGAAAAGACCAATCAGGTGAAAATTTTGGAAAAGGAAGCGGAGGACGCTTCCTATATTGAGACGGCATATGAACCGATTTCTGTAAAGAATCATGTAACGGAACTTGAGATTCATCTGATCACCGGACGGACGCACCAGATCCGCGCACACCTTGCGTCGATCGGACATCCGATCATCGGGGATATGAAATACGGGGATGCAGACATAAATCACGTATATTATGAGTCGGATCATGTGACACATCAACTTCTTCATGCTTACCGGCTGGAGTTTCCGGATGGGCGCATTTTTACGACACCGACACCGGATGTGTTTGCACAGATTATGAAGGGATAGACAGTATGCCGACATGGAATTCGAGAGGTCTTCGAGGTTCTACTTTAGAAGATATGCTCAACCGGACAAACGAAAAATATCTGGCGAACGGACTCGCGTTAATCCAGAAGATTCCGACTCCGATCACGCCGATTGATATTGATAAACAGTCGCGCCATATTACACTTGCGTACTTTGATCAGAAGAGTACGGTTGATTATATCGGCGCTGTACAGGGAATTCCGGTCTGTTTTGATGCAAAAGAATGCAATACCGACACATTTCCGCTTGCGAATATACACGAGCATCAGGTTGCTTTCATGGATGCATTTGAAAAGCAGGACGGTATTTCCTTTATTCTGATTTCCTACACGCACAGAGATCAGTTTTATTACTTAAGATTCGCAGAATTAAAGCGTTTCTGGGAGAGAGCCAAGGAGGGCGGACGCAAAAGCTTCCGGCTTGAGGAACTTGATCCGGACTACTTTTTACCGGAAGTCTCCGGCGTGCTAGTGCCGTATCTGAATGCTTTGCAAAAGGATCTTGCATCGAGGGATTGACATTTTATCCGTTTTCCAATATAATAGCGTTGTTTTTATATGCTACCAAATTATCACGGTATCACTTTACCACAATAAAGTGTTGCAAATATATTGCCATAAATGAAATATATCCAAGGTAGCTGGTTTTGAAGTCATTCAATGGACGGACATTCATAAGTAAGAGAGGTTTATCGTATGAAAGATCAAATGTTACATACGCCTGACGGTGTGCGGGATATTTATAATGGAGAATGCAAGCAGAAGCTTTTATTACAGGATCGGCTTCATGAAGTGTTGGAGCGTTACGGATACAGAGATATCCAGACCCCGACATTCGAATTTTTCAATATTTTCGGAAAAGAGATCGGAACGACACCTTCGCGTGATCTGTACAAATTCTTTGACAAGGACGGCGAGACTCTGGTGCTTCGCCCGGATTTTACGCCTTCGGTTGCAAGAAGTGCGGTAAAATACTTCAGTGAGGAAGATGTTCCGGTAAAACTTTGTTATATGGGAAACACTTTCATCAATTCATCTTCTTATCAGGGAAGATTAAAGGAGACCACGCAGTGCGGTGTCGAGCTGATCGGTGATGGAACCGTTGCTGCCGATGCGGAGATCCTTGCAATGGTTGTTGATTCCATGAAGGCAAGCGGACTCAAAGAATTTCAGATTTCCGTCGGTCACGCAAGATTCTTTGCCGGACTGGTTCAGTCTGCCGGACTCACGGAGGAAGAAACGCTCGAACTTCGCGAACTGTTAAACAATAAGAATTTCTTCGGTGTCGAGGAATTTCTTGAAACACTGGATTTAGAGGACAACTTAAAAAAGTTATTTGAACTTCTCGGAAGTTTCGAGACGAAAGAGGAGGAACTCAGCAAGGCGAAAGAACTTGCAGCTTCTTATCCGGTCATCTTATCCGCGATCACGGATCTTGAGACTTTGGGAGAATATTTAAAATTATACGGAATCGAGAAATATATTTCTTTCGAGCTCGGTATCATCAGCAATTATCAGTATTATACCGGCATTCTGTTCTACGGATACACGTTCGGAACCGGAGAGCCTGTTGTAAAAGGCGGACGTTATGACAGCCTTCTGGCATCTTTCGGCAAGGGTACGCCGGCGATCGGTTTTGCAATCGTTGTAGATCAGCTTTTAGCAGCCATCCAGAGACAGAAGATCACACTGACTTCACCGGACTACAATGTGCTTTTTGTTTTTGCGGAGAGCAAGATCGCCGATGCAGTCAAGAAAGCTGCGGAGCTTCGCGGACAGGGACTCAATGTCGCTTTGATCCCGATGAATCCGGCACACGACAAAGCATATTATCTGGAATATGCACAGCAGAACCGTTACGCAAAAGTAGAATGGATGGATGGTGACAAATAATGGAAGAGAAGAGATATCTGACCTTTGCGCTCGGCAAGGGACGTTTGGCAAAAAAGACACTGGAACTGTTTGAACAGATCGGAATTACCTGTGAAAAGATCAAGGATCCGGACACGAGAAAGCTGATCTTTGTGAATGAAGAGTTAAAACTTCGCTTTTTCCTCGCAAAGGGACCGGATGTGCCGACTTATGTGGAGTACGGCGCTGCCGACATCGGAATCGTCGGCAAAGACACGATCCTTGAGGAGGCTCGCAACATTTATGAAGTGCTTGATCTCGGATTCGGAAAATGCAGAATGTGCGTCTGCGGACCGGAGAGTGCCAAAGATCTGCTTTTGCATCATGAGCAGATTCGCGTTGCCACAAAGTATCCTCGCATCGCAAGAGACTATTTCTACAACAAGAAGCACCAGACCGTAGAGATCATCAAACTCAACGGTTCGATCGAACTTGCACCGATTGTTGGACTTTCCGAGGTTATTTGTGATATTGTAGAGACAGGCACAACGTTAAAGGAGAACGGACTGACAGTTCTTGAGGAAGTATGTCCGCTGTCTGCGCGTGTGGTGGTCAATCAGGTCAGCATGAAGATGGAAAATGAGCGTATCACGAAACTGATCCGTGATTTAAAGACTGTGATTCAGTAGAGGAGGAAGAAAATGAGAATTCTGAAACTTACAGAAGAAACACAAAAAGATATATTAGAGAACCTGTTAAAGAGAAGCCCGAATAATTACGGAGAGTTCGAAGGCCGCGTGAATGCGATCATCGAGGAAGTCCGTGCAAAGCGTGACGAAGCAGTCTTCTCTTATACAAAGCAGTTTGATGGGGCAGATATCAACGCCGATAATATATTAGTAACAGAGGATGAGATTAAGGAAGCCTATGAACTTGTGGATGAGACATTGCTTTCCGTTATCCGCAAATCCTTAGTAAACATTAAGAAGTATCATGAAAAGCAGCTTCCGAACTCCTGGTTTACCACAGAGGACGGTGTGATCCTCGGTCAGAAAGTGACTGCACTTGAGACTGCCGGTGTGTATGTTCCGGGCGGTAAAGCTGTCTATCCGTCATCGGTGCTGATGAACGTTCTTCCTGCAAAAGTTGCAGGCGTTGACCGTATCGTGATGTGTACACCTCCGGGTAAGGACGGCAAAGTTTATCCTTCCACTTTAGTTGCGGCAAAGGAAGCCGGTGTCGATGAAATCTACAAAGTCGGCGGCGCGCAGGCGATCGCTGCGATGGCATTCGGAACAGAGAGTGTGCCGAAAGTTGACAAAATCGTCGGACCGGGTAACATTTATGTTGCTCTGGCGAAAAAGGCCGTATTCGGTTATGTCAGCATCGATTCGATCGCAGGTCCGAGCGAGATTCTTGTTCTTGCTGATGAGACAGCCAATCCGCGCTATGTGGCAGCCGATCTTCTGTCACAGGCAGAGCATGACGAGATGGCATCCGCAATCTTAATTACTACAAGTCAGAAGCTTGCCGAAGAAGTATCTGCGGAAGTGGACGGATTCGTTACCGAACTTTCCAGAAAAGAGATCATCCAGAAGTCTTTGGACAATTACGGATATATTCTGGTTGCCGATACTATGGACGAAGCGATCGCAACAGTCAATGAGATTGCATCCGAACATATGGAGATCGTCACCAGAGATCCATTCCACGTTATGACGAAGATCCGCAACGCCGGAGCTATCTTTATCGGTGAGTATTCATCCGAGCCGCTCGGCGATTATTTTGCAGGACCGAACCATGTGCTTCCGACCAACGGTACCGCGAAGTTCTTCTCCGCACTGTCGGTTGACGATTTCATCAAGAAATCAAGCATTATTTCATACTCGCGTGAAGCACTTCAGAAAGTACATAAAGACATTGAACAGTTTGCGGAATGTGAGAAATTGACGGCACATGCCAATTCCATCCGTGTTCGTTTCGAGAACGAAGAATAAAGAAAGAGGGGGTTTTTATGTCAGAAAGAATTGCTCAGTTACAACGTAAAACAAAAGAAACGGATATTCAGGTAAAACTGAACTTAGATGGTTCCGGTAACTCCGTAATCAATACCGGGATTGGTTTCTTCAATCATATGCTGGAAGGTTTTTCCAAGCACGGCTTTTTTGACTTAAACTTAAACTGTGAAGGTGACCTTGCAGTGGACTGTCATCACACGATCGAGGACTGTGGAATCGTTCTGGGTAACGCAATCCGCGAGGCGCTTGGTGACAAGAGCGGCATCAAACGTTTCGGAAGCTGTATTCTGCCGATGGATGAATCACTTGTGCTTTGCGCGATTGATCTGTCGGGACGCCCGTATCTCGTATTTGACGGAGAATTTACAACGGAGAAGATCGGTTATATGGATACCGAGATGGTGAAAGAGTTCTTCTATGCGATCTCTTATTCTGCCGGAATGAACCTGCATATCAAGGTTCTGACTCCGGGCAATAATCATCATATGGCAGAAGCAATGTTTAAGGCTTTTGCGCGTGCACTGGATGAAGCGGTGTCACACGACCCCAGAGTTCAGGGGATTCTATCGACGAAAGGAAGTCTGTAATGGAGCATAAAAATATAGTTGCAACAATCTACTTAAAAGACGGTAAGGCGGTTGCATCCATGGAGGATTTCACTCCGGTGGAAGACGTATATCGTCTTTGCCAGTTATACAATGACAGCGGAATTGATAAGATCATCATCTTTGATCTGTCAACAAGCGATGAGGAACATGAGAAAAATATTCATACGATTGAGAACATCAACCGTAATATTGAGATAAAAGTCTGTGCAGGCGGCAACATTAACCGTCTCGAGGATGTTAAGAAATTACTTTATGCCGGATGTCTTCAGGTTATTTTTAATGCCTCGAAGCCTTCAAGTGTCGGCCTCGCGGGAGAAGCGAGCGCACGCTTCGGCAAAGACCGCATTCTTGTGTCCATCAACAATGTGGATTTCCTGTTTAAGAATCAGCAGATCATCGAAGATACATTCCATGAAGTTCTGGTGTTAAATCCGTCCATCCTTGATGCACTTGAGAATCTGACTAATATTCCATATGTAGTCAATTTACCGGAGTACAATTATGCAGAGATTGTTAATCTCCTGAAACGAGAGAAAATCCGTGGTATTGCCGGTCCGTTTATCAATATGATCGATACGGATATTATGAAGTTAAAGTCCGAATTGTCACAGGAAGGCATCAAGATGGATAACTTCGCACCGGATCTTCACTGGTCGGATCTGAAATTAAATTCGGACGGTATGGTTCCGGTTATCGTACAGGACTACCGCACGGATGAAGTGCTGATGCTTGCCTATATGAATGAGGAGGCATTTAACACGACCATCAACATCGGTAAGATGACCTATTACAGCCGGAGTCGTCAGGAACTTTGGACAAAGGGACTGACTTCCGGACACATTCAGTATGTAAAGTCCTTGACGGCAGACTGTGATTTTGATACGATTCTTGCGAAAGTTTCTCAGGTAGGAGTCGCGTGTCACACCGGCAGCCGATCCTGCTTCTTCAACAATATTGTCTGCAAGGAATATGTGGAGAAGAATCCTTTGAAGGTATTAGAGAGCGTTTATGACATCATCAAGGAGCGCAAGGAACATCCGAAGGACGGCTCTTACACCAACGATCTGTTCGACAAGGGTATTGACAATATCCTTAAGAAACTGGGTGAGGAGTGCACGGAGATCGTGATCGCAGCCAAGAATCCTGACCGTGAGGAGATTAAGTATGAGATTTCCGATTTCCTGTATCACTGTATGGTTCTTATGGTGGAAAAAGGCGTCACCTGGGAAGAGATCGCCAATGAACTTGCACAGCGCTAAATATGCTTTGCAAATATAATTACGAGGTATATCATGAAAAAACTAGCTTTAAGCGACGAAATTTTAATGCAGATTGAAAAGCCGGCGCGATATATCGGTAATGAATTGAATTCGGTAGTAAAAGAAAACACATCGCAGATTCGTTTTGCGATGTGTTTTCCTGACGTTTACGAGATTGGTATGTCCCACCTCGGAATTCAGATTCTTTACGATATGTTCAACCGCCGCGAGGACACCTGGTGTGAGCGTGTATACTCGCCGTGGCCGGATCTTCATAAAGTGATGAAGGAACAGAACATTCCGCTTTTTGGTCTGGAATCACAGGAACCGATCAAAAATTTTGATTTTATCGGTATCACGCTCCAGTATGAGATGTGTTACACCAATATCTTACAGATCCTTGATCTGGCACAGATCCCGCTCCGCGCTACGGATCGTTCGGAGGATGATCCGATCGTACTGGGCGGTGGACCATGCACCTATAACCCGGAGCCGATTGCGGATTTCTTTGACTGTTTTTACATCGGAGAGGGTGAGACACAGTACGATGCATTCTTAGATCTGTACAAACAGATGAAAGAAAACGGAAGCTATACGAGACAAGCTTTCCTTCGTGAAGCCTCCAAAATCGAGGGCATTTATGTTCCTCAGTTTTATGAAGTAGGCTACAAAGAGGACGGAACCGTCGCATCATTCATGCCAATTTATGAAGATGTTCCAGCAAAGGTAAAGAAACAGGTAGATATGGATCTGACCGGTTCCGTCTATCCGGAGAAGCCGATCGTTCCGTTTATCAAGGCAACACAGGACCGTGTTGTACTTGAAATCCAGCGTGGCTGTATCCGCGGCTGTCGTTTCTGTCAGGCGGGGATGATCTACCGCCCAAACCGTGAGAAAGACGTTGAACGTCTCAAAGATCTCGCGCGCAAAATGATTGCGGCAACCGGACATGAGGAGATTTCCTTAAGCTCTTTGAGTTCATCCGATTATTCGCAGCTTGAAGAACTGATAAACTTCCTGATTGATGAGTGTGGCAAAAAGAAGATCAATATATCCCTGCCGTCTCTTCGAATTGACGCTTTTTCCCTTGATATCATGCAGAAAGTACAGGATATTAAGAAAAGCAGTTTAACCTTTGCACCGGAGGCCGGTTCGCAGAGACTGCGTAACGTCATCAACAAAGGACTTACGATCGACAATATCTTAGACGGCTCGAAACAGGCGTTTGAAGGCGGCTGGAACAAGGTAAAGCTGTACTTTATGCTTGGACTGCCAACTGAGACGGAAGAAGATATGCGTGCGATTCCGGAACTTGCCAATGAGATTGCTGCTTTGTATTACGATACGGTTCCGAAGGAGAAACGTAACGGCAAGTGCCAGATTACGATCAGTACTTCCTTCTTTGTACCGAAGCCGTTTACACCGTTCCAGTGGGCGACGATGCTTGATCCGGGCGATTATCTCGGCCGGGCGAAGATTGTCAATGACCATGTGAAGGAACAGCTCAATCACAAGAGTATCCGTTACAACTGGCATGAAGCGGATGTCACGGTCCTTGAGGGCGTGCTTGCACGAGGCGACCGTAAGCTTTCCGATGCGATCGAATATGTATATAATCATGGCGGGCTTTTTGATGCCTGGTCGGATTTCTTCAACTATGATCTGTGGCTTGAGGCTTTTGATGCCTGTGGCATTGATATTAATTTTTATACGAAACGTGTGCGAAGCGATGATGAGATCTTCCCGTGGGATTTCATTGACGTCGGAGTATCGCGCGAATTTTTGCTCCGTGAATGGAAGACGGCATTAACCGAGACGGTTACGCCAAACTGCCGCATGCGTTGTTCGGGATGCGGTGCAAAACAGTACGGAGGAGGTGTCTGCTTTGAAGATAAGAATTAAATTCCGCAAATGGGGTGTTATGAAGTTTATCGGACACCTTGATATGATGCGCTATTTCCAGAAGGCAGTACGCCGCGCCAACATTGCCATCCGTTATTCGGAAGGGTATTCGCCGCATCAGATCATGTCGTTTGCCGCACCGCTCGGTGTCGGAATTACAAGCGATGGCGAATATTTCGATATTGAAGTGGATTCCACGCTCTCTTCCAAGGAGAGTATCGCGGCATTCAACGCGACCATGGTGGACGGTGTGGAAGTGGTTTCTTATGTGAAGCTTCCGGATCGCGCCAAGACGGCGATGTCCATTGTTGCGGCTGCCGATTACCGCCTGACATACAAAGAAGGCTATGAAAGTCCTTATACCGCCGCAGAATGGCAGAATGTGATCGAACGTGAATTTGTTCAGGCGGAAAGTTTTAACATCATTAAGAAGACGAAAAAAAGCGAACGTGAAGTGGATTTAAAACCACTTGTATATGAGATTCGTGCTGAAGAATTTGACGGATCACCGGCAATTTTCCTTAAAGTTTCAACCGGAAGCGTCGACAATATCAAGCCGGAACTTGTGCTTGCATCCCTCTATGAGCGATGTGGGCTTACTTACAACGAGAATGCGATCCAGATCCATCGTTGCGAAGTCTATGCGCGCGATGAACAGGAACAACTGATTCCGCTGGATGCAATGGGAGAGGAAATTATTTAAAATGAACCGCCTGGTGATTACTGCGATCGAGCACAACAAGAAAGAATATACCGCCTATCTGGTGATGAGTGAGCAAAGGAAACTGCTTGATGTACAGTTGTTTGAACCGGAAGATCAGACGCTGCTTGATCATATTTATGTAGGTTTTGTTGAACGGATCATTCCTAATATTCAGGCGGCATTTGTCCGGATTGCAAATGGTCAGAAATGTTATCTGCCACTTAGTGATCTGCAGGCGCCGATCTATGCGAAAAAGCAGTCCGATACGAAGATTCTCTGTGAGGGCGATGAAATCATTGTACAGGTGACAAGGGATGCGGTCAAAACGAAGGACCCGGTTGTCAGCACAAAGCTGACGCTTCACGGACATTACTGTTTCCTGACGACAGCAAACACGGCGCTTGGCACGTCTAAAAAGATTACCGGTACTCGTGCGGAGGAACTGCTTACCCTGGTAAAAGAGTGCTGTGAGGGACACGAGACGGAAGGATACGGACTCGTATTCCGCACAAACGCAGCTTCGGTCGATGTGAAGGCACTTTGCGAAGACATTGCCGAAGTACAGGAAAGCTATTGGAAACTGATGCAGACCGGTGTACACGAAACCGCCGGTTCGTTGCTTTACCGGAATATTCCGGGATACCTTGCGCGGTTAAAGGCGCAGGATCTCTCACAGATCGACCGCATCGACACGGATCGTGAGACCTTATATGAAGAGATTGCCGGCTATCTGCCGCAACTGAGCGAGAATGGGCTTTTAAAGCTGTATAAAGATGATGCCGTCAGTTTGTCCACCCTGTATCATATCCGTGGTAATATGGAGGAATTATTAAGCCAAAAGGTATGGCTTGCCTCCGGTGCCAACATTATCATCGAATCACTTGAGACCATGACGGTGATCGATGTCAACAGCGGCAAAAACCAGTCCCGAAAAGAGGATGCGATCTTTGCGATCAATCTTGAAGCTGCAAGAGAAATTGCACGGCAGCTTAGGCTACGCAATATTTCCGGCATGATCATCGTGGACTTTATCAACTTAAAGTCACAGGAGCAGAAGGATCAGTTGATCGCATGTATCAAACAGGAACTGAAAAAAGATACCGTTTCTGCGAATTTTATTGATATTACAAAGCTTGGACTCGTTGAACTGACACGTAAGAAGGTGTACAAATCCTTACGCGAAATTTTACAATAAATTCGGACAAAAAGTATTGACGATTCGATAAGAGTATGCTAGTATACTCTAGTATGCCGCACAGTGAGGTAGAAGTTTTGCTTTTTCTAAAAGGAAAACACCGTAACTGGCGAGTAATGATAAATAGGAGGTGCCATATGTACGCAATTATAGCAACAGGTGGTAAACAGTACAAAGTATCCGAAGGCGATATCATTACCATTGAAAAGCTTGGAGTTGAGGCTGGTGAGAAGGTTACTTTTGATCAGGTATTAGCAGTTTCTGGCGACGAGATGAAGGTTGGAAATCCAACTGTAGCCGGAGCAACTGTTGAGGCTTCTGTCGTTAAAGAGGGCAGAGGTAAGAAAGTAATCGTTTACAAGTACAAGAGAAAAACCGGTTATCACAAGAAGAACGGTCACAGACAGGCGTTCACCCAGGTTAAGATTGAAAAGATTAATGGATAATCGATAGGAATTGTTATATGATTACTATAACGATTTATCAGAATCATGAGGATGTGACGGGATTTCGCTGCATCGGTCATTCGGGATATGCAGAGAGTGGAAGTGATATTATCTGTGCAGGGGTTTCGGCTCTTGTGATCAATACGATCAATTCCATTGATGCATTTACAACTTCAACGTTTCAGATTGATACGGAAGAAGAATCCGGACTGATTGATTTTACATTCGAAAGTGATGCGGATCACGATGCGCAGCTTCTTGTAAAATCCATGATTCTGGGCTTAAAAGGAATACAAAATGACTATGGGAATGAGTTTATCATTCTTGATTTCAAGGAGGTGTAAGACATGTTAAATATGAACCTTCAGTTTTTCGCTCATAAAAAGGGAGTTGGTTCTACAAAGAACGGCCGTGATTCCGAGTCCAAGAGATTAGGAGCTAAGAGAGCAGACGGACAGTTCGTAAAGGCTGGAAACATTCTTTACAGACAGCGTGGTACCAAGATTCGTCCAGGTGTGAACGTAGGTATCGGCGGAGATGATACATTATTCGCATTAGTAGATGGTGTATTAAGATTCGAGAGAGTTGGAAAAGACAAGAAGCAGGCTTCTGTATATCCAGTAGATAACCAGTAGTAAAAACCCCCGACTGATTTTAGCCGGGGGATTTTTGTAATCATGGCGAGGAAGAACATTTATGTTTGCAGATCGTGCAAAAATTATAATTAAATCAGGTCGGGGCGGAGACGGACATGTTTCCTTCCGCCGCGAGAAATATGTTCCGGACGGTGGTCCGGACGGCGGAGACGGCGGTAAGGGCGGAGACGTTATTTTCCTTGTGGATGAAGGTCTTAATACGCTCACTGATTATCGTCATCGCCGCAAATTTGCCGCAGAACCGGGACAGGAAGGCGGCAAGAAAAACTGTCACGGCAAAAACGGTGCGGATCTGATCCTGAAGGTTCCGGAAGGAACCGTTATCAAGGATGCAGAGTCCGGTAAAGTCATTGCGGATATGTCCGGTGAGAATCGTCGTCAGGTCGTTTTAAAAGGCGGCCGCGGAGGACTCGGCAACCAGCATTTTGCAACATCTACCATGCAGGCACCGAAATATGCCCAGCCGGGACAGGATGCGATCGAGATCGAGGTTCAGCTTGAATTGAAAGTGATCGCAGATGTCGGACTGGTCGGTTTCCCGAATGTCGGTAAATCCACATTCCTTTCGCGTGTGACAAACGCACAGCCGAAGATTGCGAACTATCATTTCACCACTTTACAGCCGAATCTTGGTGTGGTGGACATGGAGGACGGCAATGGATTTGTAATCGCAGATATTCCGGGACTGATCGAAGGTGCTTCGGACGGAGTAGGACTCGGTCACGAGTTTTTACGTCACATTGAACGTACCAAAGTGATCATCCATATTGTTGATGCAGCCGGAACCGAGGGACGCGATCCGATCGCGGACATTAAGGCAATCGACAAGGAACTGGAAGCTTATAATCCTGAACTTCTTAAGAAGCCTCAGGTGATTGCAGCAAACAAGATCGATGCGATCTACGGTGATGAGAATGAAATCATTACCGGTCTCCGCAACGAATTTGAGAAGGATGGAATCAAAGTCTATCCGATCTCTGCGGTAAGTGGACAGGGCGTACGCGAACTTTTATTCCACGTGCGCGAGCTCTTAGCCAAGTGCCCGAAGGAAACCGTTGTGTATGAGCAGGAATTTGATCCTGCACTGCATTTCTTCAAGGATGAACCGTACACGATCGAGCGTGCAGAGGATGGCGCTTTCGTTGTGGAAGGTCCTAAGATTGAAAAGATGCTCGGTTACACGAATCTTGATTCGGAGAAGGGCTATCTGTTCTTCCAGAAGTTCTTAAAAGAACAGGGCATTCTCAAGGAACTTGAAGAGATGGGAATTGAGGACGGAGACACCGTTCGTATGTACTATAACGAATTTGACTATTACAAGTAGGAGGACGATACTATGAACAGCAAGCAGCGTGCTTATCTTGGAAGCCTTGCAAGCTCCATTGATCCGATCTTTCAGATCGGAAAAGCATCTCTGACGCCGGAAATCATTGAGGCGCTTGATGCAGCAATTGAAAAAAGAGAGCTGATCAAAGTATCGGTTCTTAAAAATTGTATTGATGATCCCAAAGAGATTGCCAATGTGATCGCAGAGCGTACACACAGTACAGTTGTCAAAGTCATCGGTAAGAAGATGATTTTCTACCGTCCGGCAAAGAAGAATCCAAAGATCAAATTACCGGAATAAAGCCTATGAAGATTGGAATTTTAGGAGGATCGTTTGATCCGATCCATAACGGACATATTCATATGGCTTTAGCTGCATGTGAGAAATTCGCATTGGATCAGGTATGGCTCATTCCTGCGGGACATTCTCCGAATAAGGACGAGAAGTACATGACATCTGCTGAGCATCGTTTTCGCATGTGCGAACTGGCGTCAAAGGCAGATCCAAGACTTCGCGTTTCCCGCGTGGAAATTGATTCCGATGAGCGAAGTTTCACTTATCGGACGCTTCAGATCTTAAATGAAGAGCATCCGGAGAACCGTTTCTATTTTATCATGGGTGGCGATTCTTTGGATTACTTTGATCGCTGGGTGTATCCGGAGATCATCACAAAGCTTTGTACTATTCTGGTCATGCCGCGCAAGCCGTACAACAGTGCATCTTTAGCGGACAAGATACAGAAACTGAATGAACTTTATTCTGCGGATATCCGATTGATCGACGCAGAAGAGTATCCGGTTTCCTCAACGGAGATCCGGACACACTTATTGGATCATACACCCGTGGAAAAAGACTTCCCAGATGGCGTGCTCGCCTATATCCGCGAGCGTCATTTATACACCGAATAACATCTTTGTTGGAGCTGATTATGGAACAAAATGAAATTCGTAAAAAGTTAAAAAAATCACTGGATAAGGACCGTTACGAGCACACCATGGGTGTCATGTATACTGCGGGCTGTCTGGCTATGGCAAATCACTATCCTATGGAAAAAGCGATGCTTGCCGGACTTTTACATGATTGCGCAAAGTGTCTTCCGACGGCCGAGAAAATCCGGCTCTGTGAAGATCATCACATTCTGATGACACAGATCGAGCTGGATAATCCTGGACTTCTCCATGCGAAAGCCGGCATGGCTTTGGCAGAAGAGCAATATGGAGTTACCGATCCGGATATACTCCATGCGATTAAGGTGCACACAACCGGCGAGCCGGACATGAGTATCCTTGACAAAATCATTTATATTGCAGATTATATTGAACCTTTGCGCAAAGAAGCACCGCATCTTGAGGAGATTCGTGAGATTGCATTTCACGACTTAAATCAGGGCGTTGCGGAAATACTCTACGACACACTACATTATCTTAGCGGTCGCAAAGGCTCGATTGATCCGACAACACAGTTAACTTATGAGTTTTATAAGCAGTTTGGAAAGGAGCAACCATGGAAACATTAGATATTGTAAAGGCAGCGGTTGCAGCGCTGGAAGATAAGAAAGCAGAAGATATCACTGTAATCGATATTGCGGGTGTATCCTCGATCGCTGATTATTTTATTATCGCAAACGGAAGTAACCAGAACCAGTTGACCGCGATGCAGGATGCAGTTGACGAAGCGTTATATAAAGCCGGTCTGCATGCAAAGCAGATCGAAGGTAACAATCAGTCAACCTGGATTCTGATGGATTATCAGGATATTATCGTTCATCTTTTTTCAAAAGAGGATCGTTTATTCTATGACCTCGAAAGAATCTGGAGAGACGGAAAAATCGTGGAACTTTAATCGTTTTCATTTTTACAACAGCCCCGGAGCAATCGCTTCGGGGCTGTTGTTTTGTTATATCTTTTCTAAACTGCTTAAACTTATGCGATACACAAGGCGCAAAAATTAAGGAAACAGACGAAAAACGCCAAATACTTTACCAAGGATCTTACAATCCGGAACAATGATCGGGTCCATGGAATCGTTCTCCGGCTGAAGACGGATATGTCCATCTTCCTTGTAAAAGGTCTTAACCGTTGCGGAATCATCCACCAATGCAACAACCATTTCTCCGTTGTGCGCAGATTCGCATTTCTCAACCAGAATATTATCACCGTCAAAGATTCCGGCATTGATCATACTTTCTCCCTGTACACGAAGCATAAAGGACTCTGCATTCGGCATAAACTCTGCCGGAATCGGAAAGTAAGAATCAATATTCTCCACCGCAAGAATCGGCTGACCGGCTGCAACACGTCCGATCATCGGTACATTTACCACTTCACGTCTTGTCAGGTTGAAGTTGTCATCAACGATTTCAATTGCACGAGGCTTGGTTGGATCACGACGGATATACCCGTTCTTCTCAAGTGTCTCAAGATGAGAGTGTACGGAAGAGGTTGATTTCAGTTTAACAGCCTCACAGATATCACGAACCGTAGGCGGATATCCTTTATTTAAAATTTCTGTCTTGATATATTCCAAAATTTCTCTCTGCTTATCGCTGATCTTACCATATGCCATAAGTATTCCCTCCATATATTCACATTTCAATTTCGTTAAAAGATAACAGTTTGAACTATTTCAGACATTCCGCTTCTGCTATCGTTCTTAAAATCAGTGTATCATATGTGTCAACAAAAAGCAAACATATATTCTCGAAAATTTGTTCGATTTTCTATTGACAAACATTCGTTCGTGTATTATATTTTACTTACAGCAAACGAATGTTCGGAAAACAAAGACGTTTTTACTGGGTGGTTTATGGTACAGTAAACTCTTTATGATAAGGGCAAATAAAGGATTTACTGATAAGGAGGAAGCATTATGAGACGAGTTTATAATGAAAAGATTTCACAGAAGGCAAATGAGAGCTTAAACAGAAGAGCACACAAAGTAATGATTCAGAAGCGTGTAATCGCACTTGCAGGCATTTTAATCGCTTCACTTTTAATCTTACTTGGTAGCAGCATTCGCACATTCGCCAGTTCCCGCCGCAACGAAGTGTTACATAAGTACTACACAAGCGTTCGCATTCAAAGCGGAGACAGCCTTTGGAATCTGGCAGATCAATACACAGTTGACGGAATCTACGATCGGGATGATTTTATCCGGGAGACATGTGAACTGAATCATCTTTCGGATCAGGATCAACTGCACACCGGAGATTATATTGTTGTCGGATATTATTCCACTGACATGAAATAAGCATTCGTCAAATAAAACATTCTTCTCAAGAGCAAAGTTGAAAAAAAGACGTTGATGCATTATAATGCTTGGTAGGAGAATTGGCATATGTTAAAATTATTTTATGTAATATTCATGAATCTGCACCGTGCGCCGTATATCATTCCTCTTATGAGAAACCGGGCCATGCACCCGGAACGATATACCGAGGAACAACGTTACGCGTTGGTTCACCATGTCATCTACCTGATGAATAAGACCGGTAAAATTACTACCAAGGCTTATGGAGAAGAAAATCTTCCAAAAGAGGGCGGATATATGATGTATCCGAATCATCAGGGAAAATATGATGTTCTCGGTATCATGTACACACATGCAAAACCTTGTTCCTTTGTCATGGATAAGTTCAAATCACATACGATCCTCGTAAGAGAATTTTGTGATCTTGTACAGGCAAAGCGTTTGGAAAAAGAAAACCCACGCCAGGGAATCACCATAATTAATCAGGTGGCAAAGGAAGTCGCTGCCGGAAAGCGTTATATTCTTTTTCCTGAGGGCGGATATAAATTTAACAATCGAAACCGTGTATGTGATTTTAAAGCGGGAAGCTTTAAGATTGCGTTGAAATCCAAGGCTCCGATCGTACCAATTGCTTTAATTGACTCTTATAAGGTGTTCAACAGTTTTCATTTCGGTCCGATTACAACGTATGTGTATTATCTGGATCCGATTTACTATGACGAATATAAGAACATGAAGACGCACGATATTGCAGCTTTGGTAAAAGAGCGGATCGAGCAGAAAGTAAATGAAGTAACCGGCAAGATGCCGTAACGAAAAAGTACCGTTGTCTGATAACAACGGTACTTTGCGTTTTCATTTAGTCCTCCATAGAAGAACGAATTCTTCCATAAAAACTAATGATATAAAGTCCGCTTAAGCCAACAAGTGCATAGATGATTCGTGTAAGCCACGTACCGTCTCCGAAGATGAAGGAGACCAGGTTAAACTGAAAGAAACCAATCAGTCCCCAAACAATACATCCGATAATCGCAAGTGTTAACAAACAATTGTCCAACCATTTCATGCGTTCTTACCTCCATTTTTGATATTCTTTACATAGTTTGTCATAAATCCGTACAAATATACATGATTATCAACGATTGTATTCAAGGATCGAAAATGGTAATATAATACTATCAATTTATGAGGTGAATTTATTTGGCGGGAAAAGACAATGTGATCAAGATGCGACGTATGCCAAGTCTTAATGTTGGCGTTATTATATTTTTGATCATTATTATTTATATGGCATTTAACCTATTTTCATATCTGACATCGAGTCCGGTTGCCGAATATGAGGTCGGACATGGAACAATTGCAACCAATCACGTATACAGGGGATTGATCATCCGTGATGAAACCGTTGTATATGCAGGACAAAGCGGATATATTAACTACTACATCAAAAACGGACAGAAGGTTTCGGTAAGAGATATCGTATATTCGATTGATACACAGGGTGACCTTTCGAAGAAAATCACAACGGCAGCCAAAGATGGAACGAGCCTTACATCGCAATCACTGTCTGCAATATCCGATAAGATCGATGTATTTCATAATTCATATGATGCAAACAATTATTCAACCGTCTATACTCTAAAAGATGAGCTTGATTCACAATTGACAAAAACATTGAGTGTAAACGCGTTGAATGAATTAAGCGATGCTGTCAGTTCTGCAGAGGCAAAAAATACATTTTACAAAAAGAAATCGGAAAAACCCGGAATTATTGTTTATTATACAGATGGGTATGAAAATATTACAACCGACAATTTTACGCCTGAAAATTTAACTTCAACCGCATACAAAAAAGTATCTCTGGAAAACAATACACAGGTATCCGCGCAGGATGTTGCGTACAAAAGAATCAATAGCGAAAACTGGAATATTATTATTCCAATCTCTGATGATGTTGCAAAACAACTCAAAGAGAATGAATATATCAAGATACGGTTTTGTAAAGATGATTTTTCTGTTACGGTTCCATTTACGTTGACAAAGAAAAGTGGAAACTATTATATGGAGCTCTCCCTGCGTACCGCTATGGTTCGTTATGTAAATGATCGTTTCGTCGATATTGAACTGGTTCTTTCCGAGGAGACAGGACTTAAGATTCCAAATTCGGCGATAACAAGTAAGGAATTCTATACGATTCCAAAGAAATATTTCGCGCAGGGTGGCGATTCTTCCTCTCCTAGATTGCTTGTAAAAGCCAAAGATGACAAAAAAGCCTCTGTGACACTGGTACAACCGACCATATATTATGAGACGAAGAAAGCCTATTATGTCGATGATGAATATGTTAGCGCCGGTGATGTTATAGTACAGAATGATTCCTCATCCACCTACACGGTCGGAGATGATATAGGATCACTGACCGGCGTATACAATATTAATAAAGGCTATGCAGTATTTAAACAGATCAACATATTATCACAGAATGATAACTATGCTATTGTCGATCCCAAAACCGATTACGGCATTGCACTATATGATCATATCGCATTGGACGGTTCGAAAGTAAAAGAAAATCAGCTTGTCATTCAATAAGAGAAGCGAAAGTATAGGAGTGATACAAATGGAAACAATGTTATGTGAAAATCTCAAAAACGTAGAAGCCAATGTTATGGAAGCATGTCAGAAAGCCGGCAGAGACCGCCGTGAAGTGACATTGATTGCGGTCAGTAAAACCAAACCTCTGGAAATGCTGTCAACGATCTATGATCAGGGAATTCGCGATTTCGGCGAAAATAAAGTTCAGGAAATGTGCGATAAAATGGATCAATTGCCAACCGATATTCACTGGCATATGATCGGCCATCTACAAACCAATAAGGTAAAATACATTGTCGGACGCACTGCATTAATTCATTCGGTTGACAGTCTTCATCTTGCACAGGAAATCGAGAAACAGGCAGCTAAAAGAGATGTTATATCAGATATCCTCGTCGAAGTAAATATTGCAGAAGAGGAAAGTAAATTCGGCATCCATAAAGAAGAAACCGTTGAACTGGTTCGCCAGATTGCAGCACTTCCGCATGTACACATCCGCGGTCTTATGACGATTGCTCCATATGTGGAGAATCCAGAGGATAACCGTATGTATTTCCGGGGAATACACCAATTATCGGTTGACATAGCCGCTCAAAACATAGATAATGTAGATATGGATGTTTTGTCCATGGGTATGACCGGTGATTATATGGTCGCAATCGAAGAAGGTGCTACAATGGTCCGCGTTGGAACCGGAATCTTCGGAGAAAGAAATTATAATATATAAGGCAGGTAAATAATTAAATGAGTTTTGTTGATAAATTACTCGATGTTATGCGATTAAATGAAGACGATTATGAATTCGATAACGATGAGTATGAATTTGAAGATGACTACGAAGAAGAAGTAAAGGAAAAGAAGCCTTCCCGTAAGGAACGCAAAGAAGAGCAGCAACAGGCGAAACGCTCTGAAACAAACTTTGATATGTCAGAGAAACGTTCCAAGAACACAAACAAGATTACTCCAATCACAAAAAACAAGAAACAGGGGCAGCAAGGCATGGAAGTATGTGTCATTAAACCAAACGCAATTGAAGATGAACTTGAAATTACAGAGACTTTATTAAACGGACGTACCGTTGTAATCAATATGGAAGGATTAAATGTTGAGATCGCGCAGCGTATTATCGACTTCACATCTGGAGCCACATTTGCAATGCGTGGTAATCTTCAGAAGATTTCAAATTATATTTTCCTGGCAACCCCTAATGGAGTCGATATTTCCGGAGATATTCAGAATCTTATGGATTCATTTGATATTCCGGGATTTACCGTGTAAGATCATATGAATGAACAGGAATTATGTAGAAAGCGTCTCATAGATTTATCAAGGCAGGCAGACCAGAAAGGCATTGTTTTATTCAGTGACTTTCTGAACTTAAATGAACAGAATATTTTTCATACTGCTTCCAAAGAATTGTACTCAAAGGCACAGCTTTTTGGAGGATATGATGGTGCGGAGCGTCAGATGGTTGCATTTATCCCTGATGCTCTTTGTTATGAATGGGAATACCCGATTGTTTGCCTTAAACTTTTGCCGCAGTATCCCAAATTTGCTGAAAAGCTGACACATAGAGATCTGCTTGGTGCAATTATGAATCTTGGAATTGAGCGGAGCCGGGTAGGTGATCTTATATGTCAAAACGATGAGTATTATGTATTCTGCGAAGAGAATATTGCGCTGTTTATCACAGAAAACCTTTTACAGGTACGTCATACAGCCATAAACATTACCGTTTATGATCAGGTTCGTGAATTAAATGTACACCCGGAATTTCGCGACGTTCATGAAATCATTGCATCCAACCGTATTGATTGCATTATAGCGAAAGCATATCATATGTCGCGCTCCGAAGCATCTGAGTGCCTTTTTTCTGAAAAAGTATTTATTAACGGAAAATGCACCACAAACTGCAACCAATCCTGTGAAAACGGAGCCATTGTTTCCGTCCGGGGACGGGGAAGGTTCATTTTTGAAACCAGCAACACAATGAGTAAGAAAGGAAAACTTCGTGTTTGCTTTCATATCTATATCTGAATAGCAGAGGAAAGAATTATGATGGAAAGAAAAAACAGATCACTTATGATCAAAAGTACACTTGCGGTGATTTTTTTAATTGTATTGGATCAAATTACCAAATTTATGGCGACAACCGGTTTAAAAGATACCGCCGGGATATCCTTGATTGATGGTGTTTTTGAACTGAAATATCTGGAGAATCAGAGTGCGGCATTCAGCTTAGATCCAATTTCTTTGTTGTATAAAGTTTTTCATATTACATATTTTGATACACATCCACAGGTATTTTTAAACTGTAAGATGGCTTTTTTCATTGTATTAACTTTAATTGTACTTGTTGTAATTGCCATTTTCTATCAGAGAATACCTTGGAATCGACGATTTCTACCGATGAACATCATTTTAATCGGCTTTTTTGCAGGAGCGATCGGTAATTTGATTGATCGAATCCTCCATAATTATGTCATTGATTTCTTTTATTTTAGTTTAATCAATTTCCCAATCTTTAATGTTGCAGATATTTACGTCACGGTATCTGCAATTGCATTGATCATTGCGGTTTTCTTCTACTACAAGGAAGAGGATTATGCTATTATTTTTCCCTCGCGGAAAACAAAGGAGTAACTATATACGTGCAAAAAGAATCATTTGAAGTTGAAACCGAGCAGGAGGGAGAGCGCCTGGATAAATTTTTAAGTATCATTTATCCTGGTTTCTCTCGTGCTTTTTTTCAGAAATTAATAAAAAATAAACAGGTTTCCGTTAATGATAACGTGCAAAAGGCAAGCTACTGCGTAAAAGCAGATGACATCGTAACTGTAGAGATCCCGGATGCCGTGGAAACAACCATCGAACCTGAGAATATTCCTTTAGATATTTTGTACGAGGATGAGGATCTGCTGATTGTAAACAAACCGAAAGGTATGGTCGTGCATCCGTCTGCCGGTCATTATACCGGAACACTCGTCAATGCAATCATGTATCATTGCAAAGATTCATTGAGCGGTATCAATGGTGAGATACGTCCCGGAATTGTCCATCGTATCGATATGGATACAACCGGTTCTCTTATCGTATGCAAAAATGATGAGGCTCATGTAAAGATTGCAGAACAGATCAAGGAACATTCTGTCAATCGTATTTATGTTGGCATTGTATGTGGAAATGTAAAGGAAGATTCCGGAACGATAGAAGGTGCAATCGGCCGACATCCGATCGAACGCAAGAAGATGGCAATCAATGAGAAAAACGGAAAACCGGCTATCACACACTATAAGGTGTTGGAACGTTTCGGCAATTACACATACATGCAATTTAAACTGGAAACTGGCAGAACACACCAGATCCGTGTACATATGGCAAGTATTGGACATCCATTGCTTGGTGACAGCTTATATTCAAGCGGAAGATCGCCATTTAAACACCTGCAGGGACAATGTCTGCATGCAAAAACGATCGGGTTTATTCATCCAAGGACAAATGAATATATGGAATATTCCGCACCTTTGCCGGAATATTTTGAAAAATTGCTTTATTTATTGAAATCTAACACATAATTGAGGTATAATATTCGTATAAATTCAATGGATTGGAGGAATTTACTATGGGAAATAAAATATACACGATTGGAAGAGAATTTGGAAGTGCAGGATACGAAGTAGGAAGACTTCTCGCTGATCGTCTCCAGATAAAGCTTTACGACAAAGAATTACTTGCTCAGGCAGCAAAAGATTCCGGTTTTTGCGAAGAAATCTTTGAAAATCACGATGAAAAACCAACAAGCAGCTTTCTCTATTCGCTTGTTATGGATACATACTCCGGCGGAAGCTATTCATCCGCGCCATTTCTTGATATGCCATTGAATCACAAAGTATTTTTGGCGCAGTTTGACACTATCAAAAAGATTACGGAACGCGAATCCTGTGTTATTGTTGGTCGTTGTGCCGATTATGCTCTTGCGTCCAACCCGGATTGTTTGAATGTCTTTGTTCATGCAGAACTCGAGGATCGAATCAAATGGGTAAGCAAACGTAATGATATTACAGAGAACAAGGCGAAGGATCTGATTCAGAAAACAGATAAGCAACGCGCAAGCTACTATAATTATTATACCTGCAAGAAATGGGGCGATGCTCGCAGCTATGATCTTACATTAAATACAAGCAAGATTTCTCCGGAACAATGTGTTGATATGATTCTGGACTTCAGAAAGAAAATGGATGAGCGTAAAGCTCTCAATAAATAATATTGTACATTTAACATGACAAAAACCTCCCTGAACAATTTGATTTTAATCAGGGAGGTTTTCCTATACTCAAACGGTGCTTGCAATTTCCGTATAAAAAGAGTCAAGAAAGAACCGGTACAAATCGCTAAACGAAAGCATTTCGAGGCGTACGCGGTGAAACATATCGTCTCTTGATATAACTATTCGTAAAACTGAACATTGTTTATCAAAAGCGATATGTCCGAAGCGGTAGTTGCGCAGTGCGATTTCATTATCCCGTTTTGAGCACGTCCGCGCAACTATTTGATAAATAAGAAGTTTTACGAAAGCGAAGCGGTAGTTTTAACAAATATTAGTCTTGATACAGATTTTGTATCAAGGCTTTTTTTTTTACAAAAAGGGGGTGTGTATTTATGCTTCGGGTACAATGCTATGTATAAATGTGGTTCTTTTATATGCGCGATACATGAAACGTGTATGTATCGTGAAGCTGATTATTGTAAAGCTGATTTTAGGGTATGTCATTTTCAGACGCCTTGTGAAGTATGTAAGTGGAAAAAGAATTGTAGAGTAAACTTATTTGAAATTATCGACAAAGAAAAGTGAGGTAAAAAAATTATGAGAATTGGTTGTGTGGTAGAAGCAAACGTATTAGCAGTAAAGACAACAGATAGTCAGGACGGGACAAAGAAATATCATAAATTGTCAATCTTATTAAATGATGAATCAGGTATGATTTCATGTTCGCCGGAAGTCGCAGATTTGTTTGAAAAAAAGTTCCTTAAGTGCATGGATAAAGCAAAGTTGCGTTGTGAATTTAATGATGCGTATGATAGTTTTCGCGTGATCTCTGCTGAAAAGGTAGGTGCTTAGGTGCTCCCCGATAAGTTTTTATCGGTTTGCATAAATACAGAGGGGTAGTACTGCTATCCCTCGAACCCCTAAAGAGGATAGAACGATGAGATATTTGTTGAAAAGATTTATGAGGGAAATCGAATGGATAATACTGAAATTGCTGACTTAGCAAACAAATTTACTGATGCGTCACAAATTGCCGGAATGGAAGTTATAGCAGTTGCCTTAATTCTATTCGCGGTAGGTGTGATTGTTGGTGTGCTGATATTCGATGTACTTAGTAAGAGGTGGCACGCATGAACGATATTATTGAATTATGGATTTCATCCTTGTGTATGGGTTTGGGTGCCGGATTTACAATTGGTTTCATTGCGTGGGGCATTGGCTTCGCGATTTATGGAATAATAAAAATGTTCAAGATGGCTTAATCTTGGGAAAGGGGAAAGAGTATGGAAACAATTCAGACAGCAGTCTCAACTGCGTTTCAGTCCGTTCAGACCAACGTTACTTCCATGATCACAACTTGTGCTCCTTATGCACTTGGTATCATTGGTACAGTAATGGCGGTTACGATCGGTATTAAGGTATTCAAGAAACTTACTGCTCAGGCGTA
The DNA here is from genome assembly GCA_934358675.1 of uncultured Agathobacter sp. Classification (GTDB taxonomy): domain Bacteria; phylum Bacillota; class Clostridia; order Lachnospirales; family Lachnospiraceae; genus Roseburia. The sequence goes on from CAKRKX010000010.1 coordinate 36,672, forward strand.
AGCGGTTGGATACAATAGTTATCACAATAAAAAGGGTAAGGGTATTGATACCCTTGCCTTTTTTATTTGAATCTTGTAATTAAGAAAATGAATAGTGCAATTAAAAATATAATCTGTTCGCCCGATCGGAAGTTTGACCAAGTATAAGAATCTTTCTTTTTCTCCGGTTTGGACTCGGATTTGGAATTGTTTACATAATGCTCTAGGTAATAGTCCTGATCGCGTAGTATTGTGTTTCTATAACGTCCTTTCCAATATCCCTTGTTATGTTTCTTCGGTGCGTATTTGTCATACCAATAGTTTTTATCCATAAGCAAAACCTCCTGATCAGATTATAACAATTGTACAATTTGTTGTCTATTGGCATAAATGAACAAAGGGGTGTTCTATGATAAGAATTATTAAAAAAGCAATGCCGTTTGTGTTAGCGGTTCTGATTGCATTTCAAAGTGTATATTTGTCTGTGCAGACGGCGCAAGCGTCTGCAGTACCTGAAATACTGTATTATACCTATTGGGATTTGATTAATACGATTTATGCAACTTGTGGCTATGATTCTAAGGTTGATGAATCGGTAGTAAATAATCATGGTGTAACGGGTAAGCAAGCTTGGAGTAATTTCGTTACGTTTGTCGAAAATTCTGCAAAAGCGAATTACAAGTTTGTCGGGGATGGAATGTCGAAAGCATTTTCGGAGTTGGAGAACCTCGTAAATACTGCGACTGAAAAGGGCATTTCTATGACACAAGATTTATATGATATGTTGAAAAGCGTATTTGCTGATCAAGTGCAAATGATTCCTGATTCGGGTAATTTCTTTGATGATTCAAGCTTTGAAAATTATGCTGCGGTAATAGCTGGTATTTGTGGAACGTCTGTTGCTTTAGTGCCAGAATATGGTCATTTTGGTAAAAACATAGCTTATAGCGGTAATGTGGGTGAGTCTCAATCTTATCTTTTAAATATTGTTGCAGATGATCGATATTATTATATTTTCGAAGATAATTTTTATTTTGATAGTGAGTTTTATTCAAGTGGTGGATTTAAAATATTGGGTGCTGATTGGGCGCGGGGTGGTCTATATTCTATTCAATTTGATACTGTATCGAAATATTATACAGAGTCTGTAAAAATAAAGCCTTATCCGAATTGTGGTTATACATGGATTATGCGAAATGGTGTTGTTAGTAGTGATACGATCCGTGCTCAAGTGTCTGCGGGTGCTTGTCCGCAAGAAGTGCCGGAAGTTGCTCCGTGGAGAAAGTCGGTTGATATTCCGGATGAGTGGCGTGTAATTAATCCGAATGAAACACCGGAACAAAATCCGGATGACAAACCGGAAGTCCTTCCGGTTGTTATTCCGATCCATCCAACAAAACCGGATACTAAACCGGATACGGAAACAACAGAAAATCCCGATACAGAAACAACCGAGAATCCGGACAAAGACAAAGATTCCGACAAAAAGAAAAATCCGGTTGTAAATCCAATAATCAATCCAAATACCGGAAATGTGGTTGATCCTATTACCGGATGGGATATTGATCCTATTACGGGTGAACTAATCGATCCAAATACCGGAGAATTAGTTGATCCCGATACGTCAAACCCTTCATCACTTACTAATAAGTTTGGGGATATTACAAAATTGTTTCCGTTCTGTATTCCTTTCGACTTGATACGTCTGATCAAGGGTATGAGTGCGGGAAAAAAACCTCCGGTGTTTCATTTTGAACATAAATTTAAAAGTATCGATTATACATTTGTGGTTGACGTGGATTTATCAGATTATGACAAATATATTAAACTGTTTCGGTATGGTATGCAGATTTTTTATATTCTTGCGCTTATGTTTTTAACTGCAAAGATTTCTAATTATTTTGCTTAGGGGGTGTTTGAATGAAATTATTGTATGGAATTATTGTAGCGATATTGGCGGTTATTATTGCATTGCTTTGCAAGGTGCTTCCAACAAGTCCGTTTCTTGCGTATATGAGTTGGTCGGGATTCAATGAGTATCTGCCATATATTAATTATTTCGTGCCGATCGATGCGTTTATCGTGATTGGCGAAGCATGGCTTTCATGTGTTGGTATATGGTTCGTTGTGAAGCTGGCACGTAAGGCGGTCGCTACAGTGTCGGATATTTCTCCATTAAATTAATGGGAAAGGGGTTGTACTATGATCACTTTGTATTCAGGAACGCCGGGGGCGGGAAAATCTTTGCATCTTGCGTCACGGCTTTATCATTGGATGCAATATAAAAATGCTCCGATCATTGGAAATTTTCATTGTGATTTCTCGGCGATCAAGAAACAGAAAGGAAGTTTTTTATATCTCGATAACTCAGAATTAACGCCGGAGCGGTTGTTGTGGTTTTCGAAAAATTACAGTGATTACGTGGGTAGGAGAGTGAGAGAGGGCGAGATTTTACTAGTAATTGACGAAGCGCAGCTCCTCTTCAACTCGCGTGAGTGGGTTAAATCAGATCGCGCGGAATGGTGTTCATTCTTTACCCAACACCGGAAGTTGGGGTATGAAGTCGTTTTAGTTGCGCAATTTGACCGGATGTTAGACAGACAGATAAGAAGCCTGATCGAGTATGAATGGATACATAGAAAAGTTTCAAATTTTGGTATTCAGGGAAAAATAATGTCCCTCTTTTGTGGCGGTCGGCTTTTCGTTGCGGTTAAGGTATGGTATCCACTCAAAGAAAAGGTTGGGAGTGAGTTCTTTTTCTACAAGAAAAAATTCTCGGATATATACGATACTTACGCATTATTTTCAATTCCCAAATAGCGTGCTATTTGCGCGGACGGGGAGTGAGGGGCCCCGTCGCGCGAGTGGCACGCAGTTTGGCGCATGTTTATCCTTGACTGTAGGGGAAACGTATTTAGCCTATGGCGGTAGGGGCGGTGTTCTTCCCGACCCTGCGGACATTGGAAAAATTCGTTTCGGGTTCATGCAGTCAAGGACGCAAACTGCACGCCACGTTTTCTACTTGACAGTAGCAACATTTCTCACTCATGTTGCAACAAAAAACTAAATATAGGGGGTTCGTAATTATGGCGTTTTATAATTGTGTTAAGTTAGAATATCACGATTTTATTCAATACCGGATTTATAAAAAGCCTATAGAGAAAGATTATGAAAAAAGTATTTATGATGGAGTGGGTGTTGATGAAAACACCGAAGAAACTATAAATGATGAATTATCTAAGAATGAACGAAAAGAACATAGTAAAAAGGTATCTCTTAACAGAACGAAGCAAACAATTTATTCACTGGCATACAATAATAAATGGGATTGGTTTGTAACCTTAACACTTGATCCCGATAAGATTGACCGATTTGATTATAGCGAAGTGATAAAGAAAGTTACAAAATGGTTAAATAATTTCAAAAGTCGTAAAGCGCCTGATCTAAAATACATACTCATTCCGGAACCACATAAAAGCGGTGCTTATCATTTTCATGGACTTTTTGCAAATGTTCCGGTTGAATTATTCCAAGATTCAGGGCGTGTATTTGTAAATAAAAAAGCGTACAAGCGTACAAATAATAATTCTAATTTTCCATGGATTTATAATTTACCTTCATGGAGCATGGGTTGGTCTACTGCAACAAAGGTTGTAAGTAATGCTAAATGTGTATCTTACATGACAAAGTATGTTACAAAGGAACTGTGTCAGATTGCGTTGAACAAACGCCGTTATCTATCGAGTACTAACCTTGATCGAGTTGTAAAAGAATATCTCAATTTACCGATAAATCAAATTGATGATTTCATAATTGATTCTTATGTTCACGATCGGGTTGATTATGAGAAAACACAAACGATTGCTGAAGCTGGTCAGCAGATTCGATATATTACGATTAAG